>CAKPJL010000004.1 GCA_934162655.1 uncultured Clostridia bacterium
ATGCAGAGCTTGCTATTGATGTTATTTCTCCAACAAAATTTACGGTAGCTATTGTTGTTTTTGAATAACTAAATATACCACTTGGTTCATAGCCATAAATATTTGATACCATATAATTTGGTACAGTTATTTCTTCTATTTTACTACATCTATAAAATGGTGAAGATGAACCATTGCTTATTGACGCTAGGGTTGTTGGTAAATATACTTTCTTTAACTTTGTACTATCTCTAAATGCACCACTTCTTATTTCTTTTACTCCTTCTGGAATTGTTATGCTAGTTATTAAACTTAAATTTCCAAATGCGTAAGCATCGATTGTCTTTAATTTCCCCTTACTTAAAAATTCTACTTCAGTTATTTTTGAACAATTATAAAAAGCATTTTGTCCCACTTTTGTGACATTTTCTGGTATTGTAAGTTTCCCAGAAAGTGAGGTACAACAATAAAACGCATAATCTCCTATTGATGTTACATTACTTGGTATTGTTATACTTTTTAATGCTGTAAATCCATTAAATGCAGAGCTTGCTATTGATGTTATTTCTCCAACAAAATTTACGGTAGCTATTGTTGTTTTTGAATAACTAAATATATCACTTGGTTTATAGCCATAAGTATTTGATACCATATAATTTGGTACAGTTATTTCTTCTATTTTATTACATCTATAAAATGGTGTATCTGAGCCATTGCTTATTGACGCTAGGGTTGTTGGTAAATATACTTTCTTTAACTCCGTACAATAACCAAACGCACAACTTCCTATTTCTTTTACTCCTTCTGGAATTACAACAGTTGTAAAGTTTGAATTTTGATAAAATGCATAAGATTCAATTTTCGTTATAGTTTTTCCATTTGGGTCTATTGTTGGAAATTTTATCTCAGTTGGTATTTCACCATTATATTCTGGATTAAATCCTTTGATTGACACAGTACCATCTGAAAGATTAGTATAAGTAAACATATTTGCATCTGCAACAGGAACTGTATCATAAATACTTGGTTCTTTTTCCCACTCACCTATTTTTGCAACAAATCTATCTAAAACTTCATTTTCTATTTGCTTACCTTCTGGTGGGTTGCCAATTATCCATGCTGGAATTATGGCATCTTCATTATATACAAGGTAAACTTGCCCTTTGTTAGATATATACCATAAACATCCTTTGGAAGGTGTTTTTGGTATTTCTATCCCATTAGATTTACATATTTGTTCATCTAATTTATATACATGTATTTCTTCATTATTTTTATTTATTACTGCTTCTACTATATTTCCTTCGTCTTTTTGAACAAGTCTATATGAATCATCAAAAACTCCAAGTAATATTTTTTCTTTATCAAATTCTAAATCTACATTTGATGTAATAAGCTTAGATAAATAAAGATCTACACCTGCTTGTAGATTATTATAATTAGATGCAAGAGAAGCTAACTTTGCACTGTTTATTGTTTCTCCATTAACTAAAGTCAATATTACCGCTGCTGATAAGATTATAATAACTACGATAGTTATTATTAGTGTTATCAAGCTTATTCCTTTTTTCATTTGTTTTATCCCCCTAAAATATTACACTTCTCACAAAAAATATATAATTATATTTAAATATTAACATAATTTTTAAAAATATACAAGCTTTATTTCTTTATATTTCTTATTATTTCATCTTTTGTTATGCCAAACATTTTATATAAATCCTCTACTCTACCAGATTTTCCAAAGCTATCTTTAACTCCAAGTTTTATTAGTTTTTTAGGGTAATTTTCACATAATACTCCCTCAATTATACTTCCTATTCCTCCAATTGTACTATGGTCTTCAATTGAAATAAGCTTATTTGTTTCCTTAGCACATCTTATTATTTCTTTACTATCAACAGGTTTTATTGAATAAAGGTCAACTACTCTTGCATAAATATTATCTTTTTCTAATTCTTTTTTTGCATCTAGTGCAATAGAAAGAGTAGAACCACATGCAAATATTGTGACATCTTTTCCATTTCCAAATGTATTAGAACCACCAATTTTAAATATATCTTTTGTTGAATATACATCTATCATATCTTGTCTTCCAAGTCTTACATATTTTGGCCCATTTATTTTTAAGCACTCTTCTAGAACTTTTTTTGTAGATATATCATCTGCTGGGCAAAATATCTTCATATTAGGTAAAACATTCATTAACGCTATATCCTCTAACATTTGATGTGTTGCACCGTCTTCTCCTACGCCTAAACCTGAATGTGTCGCACATAAATTAATATTTATATTAGAGTAACATACAGTATTTCTAATTTGTTCATATGCTCTCCCACATAGAAACATTGCAAATGATGAAGCAAATACTTTTTTACCAGTCAGTGCCATTCCTGACGCCATTCCAATAAGATCCTGTTCTGCAATTCCTACATCTATATGTCTTAGAGGATACAACTTTTTAAACATTTTTGTTTGAGTCGCTTCTGCAAGATCTGCATCAAATACAACTACATCTGTGTCACTACCAATATTTTCCAAAAATTCTCCATAAGCTTTTCTAGTTGATTTCATATTATTCCCCCTATTCTAATTCTTTTAGGGCACTATCAAGTTCACAACTATTTGGTGCTTTTCCATGCCAAGATACTTGGTTTTCCATAAAAGATACTCCTTTTCCTTTAATTGTTTTTGCAATTATACATATAGGTCTTTCTTGTTTTTTTGATTCTTTTATGGTCTTTATAATTTCTTCTATATTATGTCCATCTATTACTTTTGTAAAAAATCCAAAGGATTTGCACTTTTGCTCTATATTGCCAAGATTTTTTACAAAATCTACTGTACCATCTATTTGGAGATTATTGTTATCTACTATCATAATAAGGTTGTTTAACTTATATTTACTAGCTGACATCATCGCTTCCCAAATTTGTCCTTCTTCTAATTCACCATCTCCACATAAACAATAAACATAGCCATCATCGTCATACAACTTTTTTGAAAGTGCCATTCCTGAAGCTATTGACAGACCTTGTCCAAGTGAGCCTGAGGATACATCAACACCATTTATTTTATTTGATGGATGTCCCTCTAACTTAGAAGATATTTTTCTAAGTGTTTTTAAATCTTCTTTTTTTATATAACCTTTTTTGGAAAGAACTGCATAATATGCTGGTGCTGCATGACCCTTTGATAAAATGAATTTATCTATTCTTCTACCTTTTTTGTCCTCTTCTAAATTCATTATATTAAAATATAAACAAACTAAAATTTCTACGCATGAAAGACTTCCACCAACATGCCCAGATCCAGCAGAGCTTACCATCTCTAAAATATCTTTTCTTATCTGTTTACATATTTTTTCTAGTTCTTTTGTTTTCATATTATCCCCCTAAATAGTTTTAAATCCTTTACCTAACACTTCATTGTTAGTTGCTATATACATAAGTGCCTCTTTATCATTATTTTTAAGTATTTTTTTTATTTTTGCAACTTGTGGCCTTGTTATAACGCATGTAAGTACCGTATATTCTTCTTTTGTTCTAGCACCAATACTTTTTGTCATAGTCACTCCTCTTTTTAAATCATATAGTATTTCTTCTGCAATTTCATTAGGTTTTTTAGTAATTATAGTGACTACACGCGTATAATAAGTTCCTTCAAACACAATGTCTACTACTTTTGAAGATATAAAAGTGGCAATTAATGAATATAAACCAACATTTACATTTTTAAATACGATTACAACAGCAGATATTATCAAAAATTCTATTATAAGTAAAACTTGACTTAGACTTTGCACAGGAAAAGATTTATATATAATTTGTGCAAGTAAATCAGATCCGCCTGTGCTTGCACCAGCTTTAAAAACAATAGAAAGTCCCGCACCAATTATAAGTCCTCCAAAAAGGCAAGAAGTAAACAAATCTGATACATTATTCATCTCTATAATACCTTTATACGTAAATATATCTAAAAATAGTGATAACAGCAATGTTGCAAATATAGTTTTAATACTTGACTTTATACCAAGCTTTATAATAGATATAACAAATAAAGGTACATTTAAACCAAGCACAGTAATACCCATAGAAATTCCTAGCTTATAATATAATATTGTAGCAATACCTGATACTCCACCAGTAGTAAGTTTGAGCGGTAATAAAAATAAATTTATTCCAAGACTTACTAAAAAGGTTCCAAATACTATCATTATAATATCTGATATAACTTCTAATATATCTACTTTGTGTTTTTTTCCAACTATTATTTTTTTATTCTTTAATACATTTTCCATACACTTATTATGTGTATTTTTATGTTTTTAATAATATTTTAGATTTCTTTTCTTAATATATCTAAATACGATTCATCCCTTTGATATTTTTTTAATTCTTTTTTGAATGCTTCATCTATCTTATCATCTAAATTATCTTTATCATAGCATGTAATAATATACCCTTCTTTTTCTAGTGCCTCACAGATTTCTAATTGATGATCATTTACATGTTCTTTGTATTTTTTATATCTAGGACAAGCTATTACTTTTTTGCCTTTTAACAAAGCTTCAAATATCGTTCCAACACCAGCATGACATATCACAAGTTCAGCACTACTTATTAACTCTTCCATTTGGTTACCATCTATAAAATCAAAAATTTTCATCTTTTTACTTTCATATTTAGTATATCCAGCTTGTGCAATTATTTCTTTTTTACTTAATTTATTTGATTTTTCTACCATTTCAAAGAGTCTTGTAAACTGTTGCCTTTGAGTTCCAACACTTACTAACACCATTACATTAACCTCCCTAAATACTTAGCTTTAGGATATTTTTGTGCAAGTTCTCTCCATTGAACATAAAATATATCCGCTTTTTTATAAATGTTTTTTCCAGTCATAGAAAGCGATTTAGACTTTGCAAGTGACTCAATATATATAATTTTTGCACCAAACATTTTGGCAATATAGCACATTATTCCACCAGTATGGGCACCTGTTGATACAACTGTGTCTGGTTTAAATTTTCTAACTATTGAAATACATCTAATAACATTTATAATAAATACAAATATATATTTAAAAAAATAATGTCTTGAACCATATTTTAAAAATTCTACATTATAATTTTTAATTAAGTCTTTAGTTGATTTTGTTTCTTCTGTAACTAATAAATAATCATATTCATTAAATAGTTTTTTAAGACACATAAGTTCAGCCAGATGTCCTCCCGAACTAGACACAAATATAACTTTTTTCACTATATTTCACTTACTCCTATTTTAATATTATACTTATTTTTAAAATAATCTTTATTTATTTTTTTGGGCCCAATCACAATAGATACAAATTTTTTAGGGATTTGGAATATTATTTCTTCTTTACTTTCTAGTTTTTTTGAAATTATAATTTTCTCCATTTCTTCTTTTGCAATTTCTGCCATTACATACTCTGCAAAATTATCACAAACAGGTCCATAAATGTGAGAACTTTTTGATGTTATTTCGTCTGTTGATTGGAGTCCAAGTCTTATAATTTTAATATTTGTTGTCTGACAAAGTTTAACAATTTCTACTACCCTACTTACTGCTTCTTCAATACTTAACGCTTTATATATTCCTTTTTTATACATTTCATATAATTCACTATCTTCTAATACATATACCGGATATATCCTAAGTTCTTTTGGAGACATTTTTATTACTGATTCCATAGTTTGTTTTTCTGATATTAATGTACTTTTTGGGAGTCCTACCATAATTTGATGTCCTAAATTAAATCCCCAAATTTTTATAAGTTTTGAAGCTCTTATCGTATCAGTATTTAAATGACCTCTTTTAGCAGCTTGCAAGACCATATTATCCATTGATTGTACCCCAAGCTCAATTGTTGTAACTCCATACTTTTTTAAAGTGTTTAATATAAGAGGTTTTATATAATCTGGTCTCGTAGAAATTCTTATACCACTTACTTTTTTTAACTCAATATATTTATGTGCAACTTTTAAATAATCTATTTGATCATTTATATTAAGTCCCGTAAAGCTTCCTCCAAAAAAAGCTACCTCAACACTTGCATCATCTTTTTTATCTTTTATATATTCTAAATGTTTTTGTATAATTTCTTCTACTTCTTCACATGTTGGAGTAACTACTACGCCACTAATCTTTCTTTGATTACAAAAGACACATTCATTTCTACATCCCTTATGTGGTATAAATACCGGAATAGTATAATGTTTTTCTTTTTCAAAATTTTTTAGTCTATCATGCAAATCAAGTTCTAACTTAATTCCATGCTTTTGTATCAAGTGCATTTTTTGCGGCATGTTGTTCAGCTTGTTTTTTACTTTTACCATTACCCTCACCTATCTTTTTATCATTGAAATACAAGTCAACTAAAAATGTCTTGTCGTGTTCTGGGCCAGACTCTGATATAAGCTTGTATTCAATTTTTACAGTGCCATTTTTTTGCAATTCCTCTTGAAGCGTAGTTTTATAATCTTTATTAAAGTCTTTCCCTGCTAAAACCTCTTTAATTTCTTTATCTAAAAGTCTTAAAATAGTTTGATTTGCTATTTCATATCCACCATCTAAATATATTGCTCCCATTATTGCCTCAAAAGCATCTGCTATTATTGCATCCTTGTATCTACCGTCACTTGACATTTCACATTTACCAAGTCTTATAAATTCATGTGCACCAATTTCTCTCATTGCCCTTGCAAGAGAAGCTTCGCATACTATCTTTGCTCTTAATTTACTCATTTCACCTTCAGAGAAATGTTTTTCATCTTTATATAATAAATCAGATATTGAGTGTTCTAATATAGCATCTCCTAAAAATTCAATTCTTTCATTATACTCAACTCTTGCCTCTTTTGTATATTCGTAAGCATATGATTTATGAGTAAGTGCAGTCTTTAAAAGATTTATATCTAAAAACATATACTGTAATTTTGTCTGTAAGATCAATAGGATATTATCCACAAAACTCACCTCTATTTTATTATATATTTAATATTTATAAATTTCAAGAAAATAAAAATAAAAAGTGCTTATTTTAGCACTTTTTATATGATCTCTCATTAATTAATTTTATAATATCTTCTACTGTATTTATATGTACATTTTCATCATCTACTTCTATGTCAAATTCTTCACTTATATAAACTATCATCGACATAATATCAATCGAATCAGCACCTAGATCTTCTACAAGTCTATCTCCTAAGTTTATATTTTTTTCATCTATTTCTAAAATTTGAGATATAATATTAATTATATCTTTATTATTTAAACTCATATTATACTTCCTCCATAATATTTATCATTGGTTCTTACATAAAGTATAATTATATTATACCACTTTTACATAATTTTTTCAATATTTATAAAAAAGCCTAAAATGTAACAAATACATTTCAGGTTTTCTTTATTATTGATTATTTTTTATATATTCAACTGCATCTCCAACAGAAGATATTTTTTCAGCTTCTGCCTCTGGTATTTCCATATCAAATTCTTCTTCAAGTGCCATTATAAGTTCAACAATGTCTAATGAATCTGCACCTAAATCATCAATAAATGTAGTTTCCATTGTTATAGTATCTATATCATCTATTCCCAATTGTTCACCTATTACTTCTTTTACTCTTTCAAATATTGCTTCCATATTAGCACCTCCTAATTTAATACTATTATCTTATATTTATTCTTTATTGTCAATAGTATTCATATTATTTTCATAATTTTAAGAAATTTATATATATATTTTTTCGTTATAAAAGCAGAGAAAATTAATTTCTCTGCCTTTATGAATCAACCGAACAATTAGTGATATTTATACATAGCGTCTTTGCAAAAATTTTTGTCTGCTACATATTCTATATTTCCACCTTGTAGAATCTTTTTTTGTTACTATACTTACATTAAAATCTAGATTTATACTATATATTTTATCTCATTTTTATTAAAATACTTTTTTAGCATAGATAATATGTATTTTTTGGCTGGAATTAACACATCATCCTTATAAGCGTATTTATATCTTCCTCTAGCCTTCATTTTATCTTTATCATATAAATCTATTGCATCTTTAAAAGCTTCCTTATTTATCCTATCATGTACATAGCTATAAGTCATAAATATTATTTCAAAAAATACACTCTCTTTGGCCTTACTACTCAGATTATCCCTTAAATACAAAATAAGTTCTTTATACATTTTTCTATAATCCTTTATGAGAATAACTGGTGCAATTATTATACCAACTCTATATCCAGCATCTACCAGTTTATTTACAGCTTCAACTCTATTTTTAAGACTAGCAGTTAAAAATTCAACATTTTTTATTATATACTCTGGATTTACGCTCATTCTTACTATTACTCTACCATTATGGCTTAATTTAAGTAGACTATCCACATTTGAAAATTTAGTTGGAAATGTTATATATCCCTTATTTATCTTTGCAAATTCTTCAATTGTCCACTCCAAGTTATGTGTTATCATATTTTCAAGCACAAGGTCACTATTAGAGCCTATTTCATATACTTCATCTTTTTCAGAATTAATTGCTTTTTTTATTAATTTGTTTAACATTTCTTCCCTATTTACAAAAATTCTTAAATATGCACATTTATTGTAATGGCATACTAAATAGCAGTACATGCACATAGCAATGCAACCAGATGATGTGTAAGGCACTAAATAATCTGACACTTTATGATTTTCTACATATTTATGAGTTTTTCTAACGCCTAAAATAAGATATTTTTTTAATTTAGTAAAATCTTTATTTTCATGTTTTCTTAATTCTTCTATATTATTATGAGATTTTATTTCTATATGTGGAATATCCTTATACATTTCTAGTAACTTTTTTCCTTGTTCATATTTTAATACTTCTTTTTCATAATATATTCTTTCAAATTTTAACACAGATACCACCAAATATATTATCTGTAATTTTATAAAAAAAATTAATATAAGTCTTTATTTAGTGAAAATGAAATATGAATTTTATTACTATAATAAAAAATATCATCTTATAGTTTACGGCCTACTTTTTATCCTTTTATATTTTTTGATCAAAATTAAGAGCGGACGCATATTGCGCGCCCGCCCTTATGATAATCAGCATAAATAAAATATTGAATAGCTCTAATTAACACTATGTAAATCCTGTTGTATATCGGAAAACCTTCATGAGATCTTAACTCCTCTCGTTCTTAGGCCGCCGTTTTAATCAATTTATGCACAAAGCATTACATCAGGACCTCTTATCATAATAATAAACCTCCTTTAAAAATTTTTAATGGACTGTAATTATTATTAACTACATTTATATTATAACATACATTTTACGTCATGTCAACTTTTTTGCTAAAATATTTAATCTTTATTACTTTTATTTTAATATTATATAAAAAATTAAAGAAAGCTTAAGACTAAGCTTTCTTTTAAAACAATTATTTTATAATGTTAGAAACTGACCCAGCACCAACTGTTTTACCACCTTCACGAATAGCGAATTTTAATCCTTTTTCTATTGCGATTGGAGTGATAAGTTGTATTTTCATAGTTACGTTATCTCCTGGCATTACCATTTCTTTATCAGCTGGTAATTCAATTATACCTGTAACATCAGTTGTTCTGAAGTAGAATTGTGGTCTGTAACCTTTGAAGAATGGAGTATGTCTTCCACCTTCTTCTTTAGTTAGAACATAAACTTCAGCTTCAAATTCTGTATGTGGATGTATTGAACCAGGTTTAGCAATAACTTGACCTCTTTCAATTTCATTTCTTTGGATACCTCTTAGAAGTACACCAGCATTATCTCCTGCTTCAGCAAAATCAAGAGATTTTCTGAACATTTCGATACCAGTTACAGTTGTTTTTCTAGCTTCATCAGATAGACCAACTATTTCAACTTCCTCACCAATTTTTAATGTTCCTCTTTCAATTCTTCCTGTTGCAACTGTACCACGACCTGTGATTGTGAATACATCTTCAACTGGCATTAAGAAAGGTTTATCTGTATCTCTTTCTGGAGTTGGAACATATTCATCAATTGCAGCAAGTAAATCTTTAATACATTTGTATTCTGGAGCTTCTGGATCTGTTGAAGTAGATTCTAGAACTTTAAGAGCAGAACCTCTTATAACAGGTGTTGTATCTCCTGGGAAATCATATTTAGAAAGTAAATCTCTAATATCCATTTCAACAAGTTCAAGTAACTCTTCATCGTCAACCATGTCACATTTGTTCATGAAAACAACTATATAAGGAACACCAACTTGTCTTGCAAGAAGGATATGTTCTCTTGTTTGTGGCATTGGACCATCAGATGCAGAAACAACTAGGATAGCACCATCCATTTGTGCAGCACCAGTGATCATGTTTTTAACATAGTCAGCGTGTCCTGGACAGTCAACGTGTGCATAGTGTCTGTTTGCTGTTTCATATTCTACGTGAGCAGTAGAGATTGTTATACCTCTTGCTCTTTCTTCTGGAGCTCCATCGATTTGATCGTATGCTTTAAATTCAGCTCCACCTGTTAAACTACAATATTTTGTAATTGCAGCTGTAAGTGTTGTTTTACCATGGTCAACGTGACCAATAGTACCAATGTTAGCATGTGGTTTGTTTCTTTCAAACTTAGCTTTTGCCATTTTTATTTCCTCCCTTTTAATGCATTCTCGCATTTATTATTAAATATTTTACTACAAATATATGTATTTTGCAATACATATATTTGTAATTTACTAAATTTTGATGATTAATAAATTAATCTTCTTTCTTTCTAGAAGCAACTATTGTTTCTAAAACAGATTTTGGAACTTCTTCGTAGTGAGAAGGCTCCATAGCATATACGCCTCTACCTTGTGTTTTAGATCTTAAATCTGTTGCATATCCAAACATTTCAGAAAGTGGAATGAATGAATGTATTGTTGTAGTTCCTTGAACTGTTTCCATACCTTCCATTCTACCACGTCTTGAGTTAACATCACCAATAACATCTCCCATATATTCTTCTGGAACTGTTATATCTACTTTCATTATTGGTTCAAGTAAACATGAGTTACCTTGACGGCAAGCTTCTTTTAATGCCATAGAACCAGCTATATGGAAAGCAGCTTCTGATGAGTCAACATCATGGTAAGAACCATCAACTAATGCAACTTTTAAATCTACAACTGGGTAACCAGCAAGTATACCAGCTTTCATAGCTTCTTGTATACCTTCATCTGTTGGTTTAACATATTCTTTTGGAACAACTCCACCAACAATTCTTGATTCAAATTCATAACCCTTACCAGATTCGTTAGGTTCAACTTCAAGCCAAACATGACCATATTGACCTCTACCACCAGATTGACGTATGAATTTACCTTCAACTCTGACTTTATTTTTAATAGTTTCTTTGTAAGCAACTTGTGGTTTACCAACATTTGCTTCAACTTTAAATTCCCTTTTCATTCTATCAACAATGATATCTAGGTGAAGTTCACCCATACCAGCTATGATAGTTTGACCAGTTTCTTGATTTGTATAAGTTTTAAATGATGGATCCTCTTCTGCTAATTTTTGTAAAGCTATAGCCATTTTTTCTTGGTCTGCTTTTGTTTTTGGTTCAATAGAAATATCGATAACTGGTTCTGGGAATTCTATTGATTCTAGAATTATTGGATGAGCTTCATCACAAATTGTATCACCAGTTACAACATCTTTAAGACCAACAGCACATGCAATGTCACCAGCATAAACTTTGTCTATATCTTGTCTAGAATTAGCATGCATTTGTATTAGACGACCAATTCTTTCTTTTTTATCTTTATTTGCATTATAAACATAAGAACCAGATTCTAGTGTTCCTGAATAAACTCTAAAGAATGTAAGTTTACCAACATAAGGATCTGTCATTATTTTAAATGCTAAAGCAGCAAATGGTTCTTCATCAGATGATTTTCTTTCATCTTCTTCACCATTTGGAAGTATTCCTCTAATATGTGGAATATCTGTTGGAGCTGGCATATAATCAACAATGTTATCAAGTAATTCTTGAACACATTTATTTTTATATGAACTTCCACATGTTACTGGAACCATTGTTCCTGCAATTGTAGCTTTTCTGATACCTGATTTAATTTCTTCTACTGTAAGTTCTTCACCATCTAAATACTTCATCATTAATTCTTCATCAGATTCTGCAACTGCTTCAAGTAATTTTGCCCTATATTCTTCAGCTTGTGCCTTCATATCTTCTGGAATAGATTCACGTCTTACATCTTTTCCAAGATCATCATAGTGAATACATGCTTCCATAGTTACTAGGTCAACTAAACCTTTGAATGTATCTTCTTTTCCAACTGGTAAAGCTATTGGAATAGCGTTTGCTTTAAGTCTGTCTCTTAATTGTTTAACACAATTAAAGAAATCAGCACCAGTTATATCCATTTTATTTACATATACCATTCTTGGTACATTATACTTATTTGCTTGTCTCCATACAGTCTCAGATTGTGGTTGAACTCCACCTTTTGCACAAAGTACAGTTACTGAACCATCTAGAACTCTAAGAGATCTTTCAACTTCAATTGTAAAGTCAACATGTCCTGGTGTATCTATAATATTTATTCTATTATTATTCCAAAAACATGTTGTTGCAGCAGAAGTTATTGTTATACCTCTTTCTTGTTCTTGTTCCATCCAGTCCATTGTAGCTCCGCCATCATGAACTTCTCCTATTTTATGAGTCTTACCTGTATAAAACAAGATTCTTTCAGTAGTAGTAGTCTTACCAGCATCAATGTGTGCCATGATACCGATATTTCTAGTCCTTTCCAAAGGATATTCTCTACCTGCCATTTAAAATTTCCTCCTCTCTTGTTAAAAATACTACCATCTATAATGAGCAAATGCACGGTTAGCTTCTGCCATTTTATGAGTATCTTCTTTTTTCTTGAATGCTCCACCTTGTGAGTTTATAGCATCCATTATTTCTCCTGCAAGTCTTGCTTCCATGCTATGTTCATTTCTTTTTCTAGCATATTCTACAAGCCATCTGATTGCTAAGGATTGTTTTCTATCTTCTCTAATCTCCATTGGAACTTGATATGTAGCTCCACCAACTCTTCTTGCTTTAACTTCAAGTTGTGGTGTAACATTAGATAAAGCTTGTTCAAAAGCATCTAATGCTTCTCTACCAGTTTTCTCTTTAACTATATCAAATGCTCCATATACGATTTTTTGTGCTGTTACTTTTTTACCATCCCACATAACTTTGTTTATAAGTTTTGTTACAACTTTAGATTTGTACATTGGATCTGGCATAACATCTCTTTTTGCAATATGTCCTTTTCTTGCCACTTTTCTTCCCTCCTTCATAAATATAATTACTCAGTTAATTTTAAATTAACTATGGGTACTCAAAAATTTCAAATTTTTGTTAAGTGCAAGTTTAATTTTATATATATTTAAACTTAAGCACCTAGTATACCAAACTATTTTTTCTTAGCTTTTTTAGCTCCGTATTTTGATTTAGCTTGAACTCTATCAGCAACACCAGCTGTATCTAATACGCCTCTTACAATATGGTAACGAACACCTGGTAGATCTTTTACTCTTCCACCTCTAATCAAAACAACACTGTGTTCTTGTAGGTTATGACCTATACCTGGGATATATGCTGTTACTTCCATTGTATTTGTAAGTCTAACTCTGGCTACTTTACGAAGAGCAGAGTTTGGTTTTTTAGGAGTTTGAGTTTTAACAACTGTACAAACACCTCTTTTTTGTGGTGAAGATTGATTTGTAGTAGCTTTTTTTCTAGAATTATATCCTGTTTGAAGTGCAGGAGATTTAGATTTAGTTACTTTATCTTGTCTTCCCTTTCTTACTAATTGGCTAAATGTAGGCACTTAAATTCACCCCTTCCTTTTTTGCATAAAACATGCATATATATTATACAAAAAAATAGCTTAAAAGTCAATACTTTTAAACTATTTGATATATAAAAAGATAGCTAAAATAGCTACCTTTTTTATAAACTATTTATTTGTAATTACATTACCTTCTTTATCTGTGAATTTTCCACAACAAATCATAATGAAATCAACTATTGTCCAGATTCCGCATCCGCCACAAGTTAATATCATAAGTATAGCTGTTCCTATTTTACCTACATAAAATCTATGTACACCTAAGTTACCTAAGAATAATGCTAAAAGTAATGTTGTTAACCAATCCTTTTGACTTTTCATTTAAATTCCCTCCTCTACAATACATACCATATTTTAATTATATAATAATTATTTTAACTAGTCAACTATTTTGTCGATTTTTATATTATTTTCTTAATTATATAAGAATTTAATATACTATAATAACTAACTTTACTCAAATTTTCAGACAAATACGAACTATTTTTATTCTTTTGTAAACTTGAAATAATCTTATCTGGCACATCTGATATATCTTTACTAACCCAAAATTCTAATACTTTATCAGACTCGTTTTTAGAAATTATATTCTGTAATTTAGTATTAAAATCGTCTGATGAATTTATATATAAATCTTTATATATATAATAATTATACTTGTTTTGATTAGCCTCTGGCAAATTTTGTAAATTGTTTATTTCATGTGTTTTTAATATATCCTCAGTAGTAACATTAAAGTATGAATGCACAGTCAAATTATTAGAATCTTTTATTGACTTATCAGATATAATATCTAGATGATACCACTGATTTTCAATTTTTACTAAATTCCAAGCATGTAAATCATCTATTTTTCCAGTAACTAAAATATTTTCAATACCAACCTTATCAAGTAGTATTTGCATAGCCTTAGACATTCCATCGCATACAGCACTATTTTTTACAAGTGCACCATATATAGTGTGTTTGTCTACTGGAATATTATTTATATCATCATATTTATAATATTCTATTTTAGAACATAATTTATCATGAATTTGTATTTCTCTATCTATTTGGCTAGTTGCAGTAATTTCTGCAAGTATTGTATCTACCTTCGATTTAACTGTTTTAATTTGTTCTTCAATTTGTGTTTTATCATCTGTAATATACTTTAATTTTATTTCTACATCTTTACCAAATGCAGATTTTATAGTATACACTTCGTACTCTAATTTTAGATAAAATACTTCTGGATGATCTGCAAAAAATGCTTCCATAGCAGTTGATGCATCTGTTATTATTATATCGTCTATGATATTTTCATAGGCCTTTACTTTTGCCACTTGTTCTACATTTTTGGCAGCTATTGCAACAGCTGTATACATTTTTTGTTGATCACTTGTAAGTTTATTAAAATAATAGTCGCTATTAGAAATTTTGAGTTCATTAATCTCAAATTCTCTTGTATATGCAACATATTTTCCTTCTATTAAATTATCAAAAAATGTGGATATTTTATTTCCCATATCTTCGCCTATATTTGGGTTACTCCATAAAAAATACCCACCCATAACAATTACTAAACATATTATAAGTATAACAATTACTTTTTTCATATATTTCACCTAATACCATTCTATTATATTTTATATATTTTTTCAATAATTATTATACTAAAAAAATATTTTTTAAAATTACTTAAAAAAAATAAGACGAACACTAAATGTTCATCTTATTTTTAATATCAAAACTATTGAGCAGAAATCTCACTTTTTAACTCAACTATATCATTTATTTCATTTTCTTTAACATCTTTTTTGATAATTTCTTCTTTTGATTCAATTTCAATGTTTTTAGCATCAACAACACCAGTACCAGCTGGAATTAGACGTCCAATTATAACATTTTCTTTTAATCCTTGAAGTTTATCAACTTTACCTTTAACAGCAGCATCTGTTAATACTCTTGCTGTTTCTTGGAAAGATGCAGCAGATAAGAATGAATCTGTAAGTAGAGCTACCTTAGTAATTCCAAGTAAAGTCTTTTTACCTTTTGCAGGTTTTTTATCTTCCATAATAGCATCCTTATTTGCTTTGTTAAATTCTGTCATATCAATTGTAGTACCTGCAATAAGTGGAGTATCTCCGCTATCTTCAATATATATTTTTCTAAGCATTTGTCTTGCAACAATTTCAATATGTTTATCGTTAATATGAACGCCCTGTGTTCTATATGTTTTTTGAACTTCTTCTATCAAATAGTTTTGAACTGCTATGTCGCCTTTTATTCTTATAATATCGTGAGGATCAAGTGAACCTTCAGTAATTCTATCTCCTGCTTTTACTTTATCACCGTCTGAAACAACAAGTCTCATACCATATGCAATCAAATACTTTTCTACATATTTATCATCACGAGTAACAATAACTTCTTTATTATTGCCTTTTTCGCCAATTGTTACAGTACCATCAATTTCTGTTACCATAGCAACTCCCTTTGGTTTTCTAGCTTCAAATAGTTCTTCGACACGAGGAAGACCTTGTGTAATATCAGATCCTGCAACACCACCATTATGAATTGTTCTCATTGTAAGCTGTGTACCTGGCTCACCGATTGATTGAGCTGCAATAATACCAATAGCTTCACCTGGTGTAATTGGTTCACCAGTTGCCATATTTTTACCATAGCATTTAGCACATACTCCCCTTATGGACTCGCATGTAAGTGCTGAACGAATCTTAACTTTTTCAATACCCATAGAAATAATATCATTTGCTATTTTATCGTTTATATAGGTATTTCTTGCATATTTAACTTCTCCATTTTCATCTAAAATGTCTTGTGCTAAATATCTTCCTTCAATTCTTTCATAAAGTTTTTCTATTGCTTCTCCACTTTCCATAATTGCTGATACTTCAAATCCATGATCTGTACCGCAATCATCTTCCATAACGATAACATCTTGGTTAACATCAACAAGTCTTCTTGTTAAATATCCAGAGTCTGCTGTTCTTAGAGCTGTATCTGCAAGTCCTTTTCTTGCACCGTGTGATGCAATAAAGAATTCTAGAACATCTAGTCCTTCCTTAAAGTTAGATTTAATTGGAAGCTCAATTGTTCTACCCATTGTATCGGCCATAAGTCCACGCATACCGCCAAGCTGTCTAATTTGTGTTGGGTTACCTCTGGCACCAGTATTTGCCATCATTTGGAATGGATTCATTTTATTTGGGTTGCTCATTATAGCTGACTGTATTTCATCAGTAGCTTTTGACCAAATCTTAATAATCTCATTATATCTTTCTTCATTAGATATAAGACCACGTTTATAGTTTTTAAGAACCTTTTCTGCACTTTCTTCTGCTGTTTTTAGTATCTGTGGTTTACTTTCTGGTATTTCAATATCATATACAGATACTGTTACGGCAGCTTGTGTAGAATATTTATAACCATTTGATTTTATATCATCAAGAACTACTGCTGTTTCCGCAATACCATGTTTTGCTATACAACGATCAACTATTTCACCAAGTTGCTTTTTCTTAGCTTCAAAATCAATTTCTAATTTTAAATAGTTTTCTTCTTTTGATCTATCTACAAATCCTATATCTTGTGGTATAAAGCTATTAAATATTAGTCTACCAGCTGTTGCATCTATTATGCCAGTATAAGTTTTGCCATTAATCTCTTTACTTACTCTAACTTTTATTGGTGCATGCATTCCTATAACTTTTTGATCATAAGCCATTAACGCTTCATCGACACTACTAAATATTTTTCCGCTACCTGGTTCATCATCTATTTGTACTGTTAAATAGAAACTTCCAAGTATCATATCCATTGATGGAACTGCTACTGGTTTACCATCTTGTAATTTTAACAAGTTATTTGAAGCAAGCATTAAAAGCTTTGCCTCAGCAACTGCTTCTGGTGAAAGTGGAACGTGAACTGCCATTTGGTCACCATCGAAGTCAGCATTAAATGCTGAACATACAAGAGGGTGAAGCTTTATTGCCCTACCTTCTACAAGAACAGGTTCAAATGCTTGAATACCAAGTCTATGAAGTGTTGGAGCACGGTTTAACATTACAGGTCTATCTTTTATAACATCTTCTAATACATCCCATACTTCAACTGCTGTACGTTCTACCATTCTTTTGGCATTTTTAATATTAAATGCAAGGCCTCTTTTTACTAACTCTTTCATAACGAAAGGTTTGAAAAGTTCTAAGGCCATCTCACGAGGAAGACCGCATTGATGTATTTTAAGTTCTGGACCTACAACTATAACTGAACGTCCAGAATAGTCAACACGTTTACCAAGTAAGTTTTGTCTAAAACGACCTTGCTTTCCTTTTAACATGTCAGATAAAGATTTTAGAGCTCTTCCACCTGCACCTGTTATTGGTCTGCCACGTCTACCATTATCAATTAAAGCATCTACTGATTCTTGAAGCATTCTTTTTTCATTTCTAACAATTATATCTGGTGCTTCAAGTTCAAGCAATCTTTTAAGTCTATTATTTCTATTTATAACTCTTCTATACAAATCATTTAAATCAGAAGTTGCAAATCTACCACCATCTAGTTGTACCATTGGTCTAAGTTCAGGTGGAATTACAGGAAGTGCTTCTAAGATCATCCATTCTGGTCTATTTCCTGATTGTATAAAAGCATCTATTGTCTCAAGTCTTTTTATTATTTTAGCACGTTTTGCTCCTTGAGATTTTGCGACCTCTTTTTTCAAATCTTTTTGAAGTTTATCTAGATCTATCTCAGCAAGTAATTTTCTTATTGCTTCTGCACCCATTCCAACTTCTATTGCATCTTTTCCAAACTGTTCTATTGCATCTCTATATTCTTTTTCAGATAACACATCACATTTTGAAAATGCTGTTTGTTTTGGATCAATTACTACATATGATGCAAAGTATAATACTTTTTCAAGTGCTTTTGGAGACATATCAAGAAGTAGACTCATTCTACTTGGTATACCTTTAAAAAACCAGATATGAGAGACTGGACATGCAAGTTCAATATGTCCTAGTCTTTCACGTCTTACCTTTTTTTTAGTTACCTCAACTCCACATCTATCACAAATAATACCTTTGTATCTTACTTTTTTATATTTACCACAATAACATTCCCAGTCCTTTGTTGGTCCAAATATTTTCTCACAAAATAGTCCATCACGTTCTGGTTTAAGTGTTCTATAATTTATAGTTTCTGGTTTTTTTACCTCTCCTTTAGACCATTCCCTAATCTTTTCTGGAGAAGCAAGACCAATTCCTATTCTATCAAAATTTTCCATATCTTGCATTGTAAATTTTCCTCCCTTATACCTTACTAAACTTCGTCATAAGTATCACTATCGTCAATACTTAATTCGTCAAAACTATCTTGTTCATCGTCTATTTGTGTATCAACTAGTTCGCCATCTTCTTCAACTGACATTCCTGCAAAATCATCAGTTGTTATAGACGCATCGTCGCCTTCTTCTAAAACTTTTGGATCAAAAGCATCTGTATCATCTTCAACAGACTCTTTTAATTCTAGTTCATCATCTTCACGGTACATTTTCATATCGAGTGCCAAGCTTTGAAGTTCTTTTGTTAGAACTCTAAATGACTCTGGTATTCCTGGTGTTGGAATACTTTCGCCCTTAACAATTGCCTCATAAGTTTTAAGTCTTCCAACTATATCATCTGATTTTACTGTAAGCATTTCTTGTAGAGTATATGATGCTCCATAAGCTTCTAGAGCCCAAACTTCCATCTCACCAAATCTTTGTCCACCAAATTGTGCTTTACCACCAAGTGGTCTTCTACCATGTGATATAGTTTTAACATATACATATATCCAACTGTAACTTCTCTATCAAAAGGTTCACCTGTTCTACCATCATATACAACAGATTTACCATTTTCATTTAGTCCTTGCTGTCTTAAAAGTTCTTGTATATCTTGTTCTTTTGCTCCATCAAATACAGGAGTTGAAACTTTCCATCCAAGTTGTTTTGCAACAAGACCTAAATGAACTTCAAGTAACTGTCCAACATTCATACGTGATGGTAATCCAAGTGGATTTAAAACAATTTGTAATGGTGTACCATCAGGTAAATATGGCATATCCTCCCTTGGTAATATTCTAGAAATTACACCTTTATTACCATGACGTCCTGAAAGTTTATCACCAACAGCAATTTTTCTTTTTTGAGCTATATATATTCTTACTACTTTATTTACTCCTGCTGCAAGTTCATCAGATGTTTCACGAGTAAATATTTTAACATCTACTACTGTACCTGCCTCACCATGTGGAACACGAAGTGAAGTATCTCTTACTTCTCGTGCCTTTTCTCCAAATATTGCACGTAGTAATTTTTCCTCTGCTGTAAGTTCGGTTTCGCCCTTTGGAGTTATCTTTCCTACTAAAATATCTCCTGGAACAACTTCAGCACCTATCCTTATAATACCATTTTCATCAAGATCCTTTAGAGCATCATCACCAACATTTGGTATTTCACGAGTAATCTCTTCTGGTCCAAGTTTAGTATCTCTTGATTCGCAATCATAATCTTCAATATGAATAGTTGTTAAAACATCGTCTTGTACTAAGTCTTCTGAAATAAGTATAGCATCTTCATAGTTGTATCCTTCCCAGTTCATGAAACCAACTAAAATATTTTTTCCAAGAGCAAGTTCCCCTTTATCTGTTGAAGGTCCATCTGCTATTATATCTCCTCTTTTTACTTTTTCACCTTTTAGAACAATAGGTTTTTGATTAATACATGTTCCTTGGTTAGAACGTTGATATTTAATTAAGTGATATTCATCTTTTCCTTTTTTAGTGTCAATTATTATTTTATCTGCTGATACAAAAGATACAACACCATCATTTTTAGCAGCTATAACAATACCTGAGTCAACTGCTGCCTTATATTCAATTCCTGTACCAACAATTGGACTTTCTGCTCTTATTAATGGAACTGCTTGACGTTGCATGTTTGATCCCATAAGTGCACGTTTTGCATCATCATTTTCTAGGAAAGGAATAAGTGCTGTTGCAACAGAAACAAGTTGTTTTGGAGATACATCCATAAGATCAACTTTTTCTTTTTCTATTTCAACGATTTCATTTTGATGCCTTATCTTTACTCTTTTATTTATAAATCTTCCTTCTTCATCTAATGGTTCATTAGCTTGAGCAACTATATATTTATCTTCTTCATCAGCCGTAACATAAATAACTTTATCTGTTACTATTCCTTTTTCTTTATCTACTACTCTATATGGAGTTTCTATAAATCCATACCTATTGATTATAGCAAATGTAGAAAGTGAAGATATAAGTCCTATGTTTGGTCCTTCTGGTGATTCTATTGGGCATAGTCTTCCATAATGTGTGTGGTGAACATCACGAACTTCAAATCCAGCTCTATCACGAGTAAGTCCACCAGGTCCAAGTGCAGATATTCTTCTTTTGTGTGTAAGTTCTGCAAGTGGATTTATTTGATCCATAAATTGTGAAAGTTGTGAGCTACCGAAAAATTCTCTAAGTGATCCTACTACTGGTTTGATATTAATTAAAGTTTGTGGTGTTGCAGCATCTAAATCTTGTGTAGCCATTCTTTCACGAACAACTCTTTCTAAACGAGCAAGTCCAACTCTAAATTGATTTTGTAAAAGTTCTCCTACGCATCTAACACGTCTATTGCCAAGGTGATCAATATCGTCTACTTCGCCCATTCCGTGTCTAAAATTTATAAAATAGTTGATAGAAGCTATTATATCATCTAGTGTAGCACTCTTTACTACCAATTTTTCCCTATTTAACTTTATTTGTTTTCTCAATTCATCTTCTGACACTTCGCCTAAATTGTCTAATAACTCTTTTAATGCTGGAAGATACACTTCTTCTTTTATAACTTCCTTATCAATATCCATTCCTAAATATCTTGAAATATCTACGGTGTTATTTCCTATAACCTTAACTTTTGTATCTCCTCTTAAAACATAGACTGAATTTATACCTGAATGTTTGATTTCAAAGGCTTTTTCTTCTGATATTTTTTCTCCCTTTGCTACTATAATTTCACCAGTTTCTTGGTTTATGATGTCTTCTGCAGCTATTTCTCCTACTATACGCTCAGCAATGCTTAATTTTTTATTATATTTATATCTACCAACTCTGCACAAGTCATATCTTCTTGGTTCGTATAATAAACCATATAAAAGACTTCTTGCAGCATCTACATGAAGTGGTTCACCAGGTCTTAATTTTTTGTATATTTCAAGTAACGCTTCATCTGTGGATTTAATCATGTCTTTTTGTAAGTTTTCGTTTATTAAATCATCTTCAAATATTTCAGATATTTGTGAGTCTTTCTCTATACCAAGAGCTCTTACAAGAGTCGTCAAGGCTACTTTTCTAGTTCTATCCACTCTTGCATAAAGCATATCTTGAGAATCTGATTCGTATTCAAGCCATGTTCCGCGATTAGGCATAACTGTTGCATTATATAAAAATTTACCTGTTTTATCACGCTCTGCGGCATAATAAACTCCTGGAGAACGAACAAGTTGAGATATTACAACACGTTCTGCACCATTTATTAAGAAAGTACCATTATCTGTCATTACAGGTAAATCTCCAAAAAATATTTCTTGTTCTTTAATTTCACCTGTTTCACGATTAATTAGTCTTACTTGTACTTGTAGTCTTGAAGAATAACTAGTATTTCTTTCTTTTGCTTCTTCAATAGTATATTTTGTTTCATCTTCTAACCTGTAATCAACAAATTCAAGTAACAGATTTCCAGAAAAGTCTGTTATTGGTGATGCATCTGATAACACATCTCTTAGTCCTGATTTTAAAAACCAATCGTAAGATTGCTTTTGAATATCAATTAAATCAGGCATTGCAACAACCTCTTTAATTTTTGAAAAACTCATTCTTTTAGCTTTTCCATTTACTACTTCATGAACCATTTAATATACCCCCACACCTTTATAACAAAACGCAAAAAGACGTCAAAAACCCAAACTAGTTTACATAAACTAGTTTGAACTTTCATCATCTATTTTTAATATATTTCTTAAGTATTCATTCAACTATTTCAACCATCCTTTTTGTTATAGTTTACATAGTAAAAACGTCTTGCCAACAATATTTAAAACATTATAACATATGTATAGTTTAAAAGTCAATAAAAAACACATATTTTTACAAAATATTATTATTTTTTTTATAACTATTGAATTTATATTGTAATTATTGTATAATATCTTTATTGTTGCACTCATAGCTCAATTGGATAGAGCATTCGGCTACGAACCGAAAGGTTGGGGGTTCGAGTCCCTTTGGGTGCACCAGTCATAAAAAATCCTACGATACATGCCGCAGGATTTTTATTATATTTGCTTACCTAAAAATTCTATAATAATATTTACCAGTGGATTAGTAAAGTATGATTTAGAACTTATATTCTTTATATCTGGTGCAAACAATCGAATTGTCTCTTTACTTAAATTAACTAGTTCATACAGCTTAGATACATCATCTACTGCAACAATTCCTTGACCTGTCACTTGTTCTACTTGCTCATTATAAATCCACTTACTTCCACCAATATATATATTATCTGTATCACATTGCCTAAAACCTATGGTAACAAAGTCTTTGTCTTTGTCAAATTGTCCATTAGTTCCAAGAACATATGCAGAGACTACAAATGTAACTTTATAGTACCCTATCTGATTAAATTTTATAGTTTCTTCTGTTGAATCAAGTGTTAAAATATTACTAATGTCTAGTTCTGATCTGTCAATTGGTAATCTTGCAAGAGAAGGTATAGGAACTCCATATGCTGATGTACCATCTTCAAATGTAACTAAATATGCTGATCTCATTAATGTTGGTCCAGTAGGTCCTGTTGCACCTGTTGCACCATCATATCCTCTAGGAATAGCAAATTCAAGTGTATGTTGATTTCCAACTTTACAATCACTTACACTAGCAATTGTGCCTGCTTGCGTAGTTATAGTTTTGCCTACAACAATTGTATCTGCTTGACCAGTTGGACCCGTTGGACCTGTCGGACCCACCGGACCAATTGGCCCTGCGGGACATATAATTTCATTTGGACAGCAAGGTCTTATGCATTTACAACATTCTTTACTTTTGTTACAATTATTCATAAAACATCCCCCTTTAAAGATTTTTACATGCTTTTTATATTTTATGAATTAATTGTAACAGTTGTTAATAAATCTCTTGTATAGATTCTATAAAATAATACAAAAAAATTAATAATTATAAAATATAATTATATTTTTTTAATATTTTTAAATATTAAAACTATTTTAATTTATATTATAAATTTAAAAGCTTTTTTATATATTTTGTTTGACATTTTCATACTTTTTTAATATTATATACATAGTGTTTATCTTTTTAATTTTTTATTAATATGAAAAATATATTCACGTTATAATATGTGAATCTATTTTATAAAAGCTTTGGCAGTGTAAAAACTTTGATTTCCTCCAAAATTCAATTTGTTTATCTTCACCAAAGCTTTTAAGGGGCGGTTTTTATAAAAAATCGCTCTTTTTTTATAAACATTTAATTTTTTTGTATATTATAATATTTTCATCACAAAATATTTGTAAAGTATTGGAGGTGAATCAATTATGGCATCTAGCGCAAATAAAAACGCACAAGAAGCTCTTAACAGACTAAAAATGGAAGTTGCTTCTGAAGTTGGTGTAAACCTAAAACAAGGTTACAATGGTGACTTAACTTCTAAACAAGCTGGTACTGTTGGTGGTTACATGGTTAAAAAAATGATAGAAAAAGCTGCTAACCAAATGTAGTTTTAATATCAATAAAAGCGAGAATTTAAAATTCCCGCTTTTTATTTTTGATATTTTTCTGGCATAAGTTTTATATTGCTTATCATATCAACATTAACTAATCTTAAAGTATCTTTTTCTTCTACTTTCATCCAATTATCTTCTACTAATATAATCTTACCAACTATTTCAAAAGTTCCATTAAATAGTGATATACTACATACTTTTCCAACAAACTCTTTCATTAAATTTTCTGACATATTTTTTACCCCTCTCTTCTTTTTTTTTAATATATTATAACAAATTTGATTATTTCTAGGTATTACTATAAAAAGAATAATAAAAAGAAATATCAAAATACAAAAATTACTTATATATATCACCTCTTTTAGATATATTACAAGTGTCAGTATACCATACTATTGTATATAAGTAAAGAGAGAAATAAATTTTATTTCTCTCTTAAAATTTTTGACTAATCTAAATTACTCTTTATTATTTTTTCTTCTATTTTTTTCATCATTATCCTTTCTAATTAATTCAATTAACTGCTTTCCCCTGTGTCTTAGAATAAAAATATCTCCCTTTTTAATCTCAAATTCATCAGGCTTGCTACAACAAATAACTCCCATAAATGTTTCATTATTTTTTTCTTCCCTTTCCAAATAAGAGTTATATTCTACTTTAAAAAGTATAATACCGTTTTCCACACTTTCAACTAAAGCATAGCTGTCAACAAAAAGTTCCATATGTTACCTCCAAATAAGTTAATTAATTTGAATAATGAGTTCTTTTATGCTTTGTTTTGAATTATACCTCAAATATCCTTCTTTTTCTTCAAGCCCTAGAATTTGTGGAGTGTTCTCAATCATACCACAAAATATATTTACATATTTAGGATTAAACTGTGTAGAAGAACATTCCTTAATAATTTTAATTATTTCAGTCTTTTTTTTAGGGCTTTGGTAACTCCTACCAAGCATTGCGTGAAAAGCATCTATAAGTGAAACAATCATGGAGTATTCATGGATCATACTACCATCTAGTTTCCTAGGATATCCAGTACCATCAAATCTTTCATGGTGCTGTTCAACTATAAACTCTATAACTTCATTATCCCTTTCTGATAATTCTGTCATAATAATATTATCAAGTATAGATTTACCTATCATGGGATGATTCTTAATTTGTAAAAATTCAGGATCAGAAAGTCTTTTATTCTTAGTAAGTATACCTATATCAATTTCATACTTGCCAATGTCATGCAAAGCAGCACCAATAGCCAACACCATCAATTGATCTTTGCTAAGTTTTACCTTTTTTCCCATTTCAATTGCAAATTTACATACTGCCCTGCTATGTTCAGCTGTATACTCATCTTTTTGGCAAATCATGCTGTCATACTTAGAGAGAAAGCCATATATGTCAGAAATCTTTATCTCTGTACCAGTTTTCAAAGCTATAACCTTATCTTTAAGTCTATTTAAGTATGATACATTAACATATGAATCTTTACTAATATCCATGTTGTAAAGACATTCACCGACCTTATTTGCAATAAATTTTTCTATAATTTTAATTGTTAATTCTTTATCTAAGTTATCACTTCCATTATACATATTTATAAATTTTATATTTGCATTTGAGGACTTTATTTTTTCAAACATAGATTCAAATTCTTTACTTGCGTAAGAATTCTTAGCAATACTAGGAGTGAAAATATAACAGTCCATTGCACCAGTCTTTGTTAAAAATTCCTTATATTGTTCAGATACATTTTCTAAATTTATAATATTTATTCCTAGCCGTATTTTTCCTATACCGTGAAACGCCTCCAAAATAAATTCGTTAATTTCTCTCTTTTTAATATCATCTGCCTCTCTTAGATCAATAACAATATCAAAATCTCGCATAATTTTGCCTCCATAAAAATAGTAACACTCCCTAATTATTTATAACTAAGGATAAAATTTAATACCGTACTATTATAACACATTTAGTATTACTTGTAAATAGCACATATATTTTACATAAAACGCATAAAAAAAGAACCTTGGAAAATAACCAAAATTCTTTTTTATATTACTATTATTTACTAATTTAAAAATCCTCTATAATGTCTTGAAACCATTTGTGTTTCTAGGTTTTTAAGTATTTCTAAAGCAACACTTACAATGATTAATACAGATGTACCACCAAAAGATATTGAAACTGGTGTTACTCCTTGAAGTAAAATTGGAAATACTGCAACAATAGCTAAGAACACAGCTCCAACTGTTGTTATATATTTTAATACCTTTGAAATATAATCAGAAGTATTTTTTCCAGCTCTAATTCCTGGAATAAATCCACCATTTTTCTTTAATTGGTTTGCAATCTCTACTGGATTTACAATAAACATTGTATATATAAATGTAAATGCAATAATTAATGCCATATAAATTATTGAGTAACCAATTATATATCCCCAATGAGAATTACTTGTAATACTAAATAAGTTATATACTTTTAACCAGAAACCTGTTGGTTCATTTTTAGTACAAATACTTATAATTGTTGATGGGAACATCATAAATGACATTGCAAATATTATTGGCATAACACCTGCCATCGCAACTTTTATTGGAATATGAGTGTTTTGACCACCATACATTTTTCTTCCTACAACTTTCTTTGCATAATTTACAGGAAGTCTACGCTCTGCTTGTTGAACAAATATAACAGCAGCTAATACTAGTATAATAACTAGAACTAATGCTATAACTATTAAAGTTCCTGTTATTCCTTCACGTGCAAAGCTTATAAGTGTTGAAGCTCCACTTGGAATTTGAGCTACTATACCTACAAAGACTAGAACTGAAATACCATTTCCTATACCGTACTCTGTTATTTTATCTCCAAGCCATGTAAGAAGTGCTGTTCCTGCCATAAGTGATCCTACAAAAAGGATAGCTCCAAGTACCGCACCAGCTCCATATTTAAGTGGATCTAGTAAAGCACTTCTATAATTTAAATAAAGACCTATACCTTCAATAAGTCCAAAAGCTATTGTAAGATATTTAGTATATTTCGAAAGTAGTTTTCTACCTTCTTCACCTTCACGAGCAAGTTTTTCAAGTGAAGGAATTAAAACTTGCAATAAGTTTAGAACAATTGAAGCCGTAATATATGGCCCAATTGTCATAGCAAATATTGAAAGTCTTCCAAATGCACCGCCTGAAATCAAGTTTATTGTAGCAAGTATTCCATTAGATGCATCACCCACTTGTTGTATAAAAGTTATTTTATCAATACCTGGTATTGTTATAAATGTACCAAGTCTATAAAGTAATACTATAAATAAAGTAAATAATATTTTTTTACGAATGTCTTTAACTGAAAAGATATTTTTAATGGTTTGTAGCATACTACTTCACCTCTTCTATCTTTCCACCTACAGCTTCTATTTTTGTTTTAGCCTCTTTTGAAAATTTGTTAGCAACAACTGTAAGCTTTTTAGTTAAATTACCATTTGAAAGTATTTTTAATCCGTCTAATTCTTTTTTTATCATACCTTCTTTTAAAAGTAATTCCATATTTACAACTGTTCCTTCTTCAAACTTTTCAAGATCTGAAACATTAACAATTGCATATTCTTTCTTGAAGTAGTTTTTAAATCCTCTTTTTGGAATTCTTCTATAAAGTGGTGTTTGTCCACCTTCAAAGCCTCTTCTGATTTTTCCGCCGGATCTAGCTTTTTGTCCTTTATGACCTTTACCAGCAGTTTTTCCAAGACCACTTCCTACTCCACGACCTACTCTTGTTCTAGTTTTAGTAGCTCCATATGCTGGGCCTAAATCTTGAATATTCATTTAAATATGCCTCCTCTCTTTTTATGTTATTATTTTAAAATTTCAGCAACTGATTTTCCTCTAAGTGCTGCTACTTGCTCTGGTGTTCTCATTGCTTTTAGAGCTTTTATAGTTGCATACACAACATTTCTGCTATTACGAGATCCAAGTGTTTTAGCAGTTACATTTTTAACTCCTGCAAGTTCTAGTACTGGACGTACTGCTCCACCTGCGATTACACCTGTACCTTCTGGTGCTGGCTTTAAAATTACTTTTGAAGCACCGAAATTTGTTGTATATTCATGTGGTAAAGTACCATTTACAAGTGATATTTCAACTAAATTCTTTTTAGCTTCATCTGTAGCTTTTTTGATAGCTTCTGGTACTTCTGAAGATTTACCAGTTCCTACGCCTATTTTGCCTTTTCCATCACCAACAACTACTAGTACACTAAATCTAAAAGTTCTACCACCTTTAACAACTTTAGCTACTCTGCTTACATTAACAACTTTTTCTTTTAATTCTTGTTTTTCAGCCATTTTGGTTTCTCCTTTTCTACAATTAAAATTCTAATCCAGCTTCTCTTGCTGCATCTGCTACTGCTTTAACTTTTCCATGGTATAAATAACCATTTCTATCAAATACAACAGATTTTATTTTCTTTTCAATTGCTCTTTTAGCAATCAAAGTTCCTACTTCTGTTGCAGCTGCTATATTAGATGCTTTTGTTTTTATTTCTTTATCAAGAGTTGATGCTTGTGCAATTGTTACTTGTGCATCATCGTCAATTAGTTGACAAGAAATATTATTTAAGCTTCTAAATACGCAAAGTCTAGGTCTAGCAGCAGTTCCTTTTACGGTAGCTCTTACTCTATTTTGTCTAGTTTTTCTAGATTCATTTTTACTAACTTTTTTAATCATGAGCTCTTCTCCTCCTTAAACCCTATTTTTTAGCGCCGGCTTTTCCTTCTTTCCTTCTTATTCTTTCACCAGCATACTTAATACCTTTACCTTTATATGGTTCAGGTCTTCTATAATCTCTAATATTTGTAGCTACTTGACCAACCAATTGTTTATCAATTCCTTTTACAACTATATTGTTAGGTGTAGGTACATCTATTGTTATACCTTCTGGCTCTTCAACTTCAACTGGATGTGAAAAACCAAGAGTTAGTATTAATTTTTTACCTTGTTTTTGTGCTTTGTATCCAACGCCACCAATTTCTAGTGCTTTTTCAAATCCTTCTGTTACACCTTTTACCATGTTAGCAATAAGTGTTCTAGTTAGTCCATGAATATTTTTTACACTATCATCTTTTCTTGTTACAACTATTTTGTTATCTTCTTGTTTAATAGTTACAACATCTAGAAAAGTATCTGTTAAAGTTCCTTTTGGTCCTTTTACAGTAACTGTTTGACCATCTATTTTAACTTCAACGCCTTGTGGAATTTCAATTGGATTTTTTCCTATTCTTGACATTTTAGTTTACCCTCCTTCTTTTTCAAATTACCAAACATATGCTATAACTTCTCCACCAACGTTTGCTTTTCTTGCTTCTTTATCAGTCATTATTCCTTTTGAAGTTGATATTATAGCAATTCCTAATCCGTTTAAAACTCTTGGTAGTTCTTCTACATTTGCATATATTCTAAGACCTGGTTTACTAATTTTCTTTAATCCTTGTATAACTTTAGTCTTTCCATCATACTTTAATGTTAATCTTAATGTTTTAAAACTATTATCTTCTAATGTATCGCAAGAAGCAATAAATCCTTCGCTTACTAGTATATCAGATATAGCTTTCTTTTCTTTTGAATAAGGAACATCAACTGTTGCTTTTCTTTGAGCATTTGCGTTTCTTATTCTAGTTAACATATCTGCAATTGGATCTGTTGTAATCATTTACTTTTCCTCCTTTTTAAAATTACCAGCTTGCTTTTTTAACTCCTGGTATTTCGCCTTGATATGCTAATTTTCTAAAGCATAGACGACAAATTCCATATTTTCTCATATATGAGTGTGGTCTACCACATATTTTGCATCTGTTATAATATCTTGTGCTAAATTTTGGTTCTCTTTGTTGTTTAGCAATCATAGATTTTTTTGCCATGTGTATTCCCTCCTACTTTTGCTCGAATGGTAAGCCTAGCATTTCAAGTAATGCCTTTGCCTCTTCATCAGTATTTGCAGTTGTTACAAATATGATGTCCATTCCTCTTGTTTTGTCTATTTTATCATATTCAATTTCTGGGAAAATCATTTGTTCTTTTACTCCCATTGAATAGTTTCCACGTCCATCAAAAGAATTTGGATTTACACCTTTAAAATCTCTAACACGTGGTAGTGCTACATTGAAAAATTTAGTAGCAAAATCATACATTTTATCTGCTCTTAAAGTTACTTTGCATCCAAGGTTCATTCCTTCTCTTACTTTGAAAGCAGCAATTGATTTTTTAGCCTTAGTTATTAAAGGTTTTTGTCCTGTTATTAATGTTAAGTCAGCCATTGCAGCATCTAATGCTTTTGAACTTTCTTTAACATCAGAAACACCCATATTAATAACTATCTTTTCTAACTTTGGAACTTGCATTACTGATTTATAGTTAAATTTTTTCATTAACGCAGGTACTATTTCACTTTTATATCTTTCTTTAAGGTTCATCTATTTTCCCCTCCTTACTTAATTTCTTGACATTTTTTACAAAATCTTACTTTTGTATTATCTTTTTCTGTTTTTATTCCTAATTTTACACCTTTTCCACATTTGTCGCAGAAGTATGCAACTTTACATGCATATATAGGTGATTCAGATTTAATTATTCCTGATTCTTGACCTTGTTTTCTAGCTTTAACATGTCTAGTTCTAACATTTATACCTTTTACAAGAACTTTACCAGTTTTAGGTTCTACTTTTAAAATTTCACCTTTTTTGCCTTTTTCAGCTCCACTTTCAACTATAACAGTATCACCTTTTCTTAATTTCATTTTTGTTATCACTTTAATTCACCCCCACGCATTATAAAACTTCTGGTGCAAGAGAGATAATTTTCATATAATCCTTATCTCTTAATTCTCTTGCTACTGGCCCAAAAATACGAGTTCCTTTTGGTGTTTTATCATCTTTAATTATAACTGCTGCATTTTCGTCAAATCTTATATAAGAACCATCATCACGTTTTAATCCTCTTGAAGATCTAACAATAACAGCTTTTACAACTTCACCTTTTTTTACAACTCCGCCAGGTGTAGCTTTTTTAACTGAAGCAACTATTACATCACCAATATTGCCCCATTTTCTATGGTGTCCGCCCATAACTCTGATACACATTAATTCTTTTGCACCAGTGTTATCAGCAACTTTTAACAATGTTTGTTGTTGTATCATGGATTAGTCCTCCTCTCAAATTATAAACTATTTAACTTTTTCCACAATTCTTACTAATCTGTATCTCTTGTCACGACTTAGTGGTCTAGTTTCCATTATTTCTACTGTATCGCCTATATCGCATTCATTATTTTCATCATGTGCTTTAACTTTTAGGGTTCTATTTACAATTTTTCCGTAAAGTGGATCTTTAACTTTTGTGTCTATTCTTACTACAATTGTTTTATCCATTTTATTACTTGCAACTTTACCAATTTTAGTTTTTCTTAAATTTCTTTCCATGCTTTTTTTCCTCCTTTACCACTAAACATTACTTTTCTTTGTCATTACTGTATTTACTCTTGCTATGTTTTTCTTAACAGCAGTAATTTTTTTAGGGTTATCAAGACCATTTAGGGCATGTGAGAATCTTAATTTAAATAATTCTTGTTTTAATTCTTTTAATTCTTTTTGTAATTCTTCTTGTGACATATTTTCATATTCTTTTATTCTATTAGATTTCATCTTGATTTTCCCCTCCTTCTTTTTTAACTATTTTACATCTTACTGGAAGTTTATGAATTGCTTTTGTTAAAGCTTCACGACTTACTTCCTCACCAAGACCTGCAACTTCAAACATTACTCTTCCTGGTTTTACTACAGCTACGAAATACTCTGGATTTCCTTTACCAGAACCCATACGAGTTTCAGCTGGTTTTTTAGTTATTGGTTTGTCTGGGAATATTTTAATCCAAACTTTACCAACTTTTTTAGTATATCTAGATAATGTTACACGAACTGATTCAATTTGGTTTGCAGTTATCCAAGCAGCATCAAGTGTTTGAATACCGTATTCACCGTCAGTTACTTTATTACCACGCATTGCATTACCCTTCATGTTACCTTTTTGTACTTTTCTATATTTAGTTCTTTTTGGTGACAACATAACTAGTTACCTCCTTTTTCTTGTTTCTTTGCTGGAAGTACTTCTCCTTTATATATCCAAACTTTTACGCCAATTTTACCGTATGTAGTATCTGCTTCTGCAAATCCATAATCGATATCCGCTCTTAAAGTTTGAAGTGGAATTGTTCCTTCTGCATAGTGTTCGCATCTTGCAATTTCTGCTCCGCCAAGTCTTCCTGAAACAGCAGTCTTAATTCCAAGTGCTCCTGCTTTCATTGCTTTTTGCATTGCTTGTTTCATAGCTTTTCTAAAAGAAATTCTTTTTTCAAGTTGTGTTGCAATACTTTCAGCAACAAGTTGTGCAGCTAAATCAACATCTTTAACTTCTATAATATTTAAAGATAATTCCTTACCTATTTCTTTTGATGCTTTTGTTTTTAGCTCATCAATTGCAGCTCCACCTTTTCCTATAATCATTCCTGGTTTTGCTGTATAGATGTCAACTTTAATTGTTTCACCTTTTCTTTGAATATCTAACTTATATATTCCAGATGGCTTAAGTAAGTTTTTAAGATATTCACGAATTTTGTAATCTTCTACTAAGTTGTTTGAAAATTCTTTTTTGTTGGCATACCAAGTTGATGACCAATCTTTGATTATTCCAACTCTAAGTCCGTGTGGACTAACTTTTTGACCCATGTTAAACTTACCTCCTTATGCTTGTTCTTTTAAAACAACAACGATATGACTTGTTCTTTTTCTTATTCTGTTGGCTCTTCCTTGTGTTGCTGCTCTAATTCTTTTCATAGTTGGTCCTTGGTTAGCATAGATTTCTGCTATATAAAGTTTAGTTTCATCCATTTTATTATTGTTTACTGCATTTGCTATAGCTGATTTTACTAATTTTTGAACCATTGGAGCTGCTGCTTTATTTGTATATCTTAACATTGCAACAGCTTCGTCTGCTTTTTTACCTCTAATAGTATCAATAACTATTTTTACTTTTCTGCTAGAAATTCTAGCATTACGTAATTCTGCTCTTGCTTCCATTTAAAGCTCCTCCTTCATTATTTTACTGTTGATTTTTTATCCCCTGAATGTCCTTTAAAAAGTCTTGTAGGAGCAAATTCACCTAATTTGTGTCCTACCATTTCTTCTACTACATAAACTGGAACATGTTTTCTTCCATCATGTACAGCAATTGTATGGCCTATCATTTGAGGATATATTGTAGATGATCTTGACCAAGTCTTTATTGCCTCTTTTTTATTTTCTGCATTCATTTTTTCAATTCTTGCAAGTAATCTTTCGTCGCAATATGGTCCTTTTTTAAGCGATCTTGACATATTCTATCCCTCCATTATTTACTATTTCTTCTTTTAACAATGAACTTATCTGTTCTATGATTTTTATTTCTTGTTTTGTATCCAAGAGCTGGTTTACCCCAAGGAGTAAGTGGTCCTGCGTGTCCAACTGGTGCTCTACCTTCACCACCACCATGTGGGTGATCGCAAGGGTTCATTACGCTACCTCTAACAGATGGACGAATTCCCATATTTCTTGTTCTACCTGCTTTACCTAATGATACATTTTCATGATCTAAGTTACCTACTTGACCAATACATGCTCTACAATCAGTAAGAATAAGTCTCATTTCTCCTGATGGCATTCTTACATGTGCATATTTTTCTTCTTTTGCCATAAGTTGAGCAGACATACCAGCACTTCTTACAAGTTGTGCACCTTTACCTTTATGTAATTCGATATTATATATCATAGTACCAACTGGTATTGCACTAATTGGCATACAGTTACCTGGTTTTATATCTGCTTTGTTTGAAGATATAACTTTATCACCATCTTTTAGTCCAAGTGGAGCTATAATATATGCTCTTGTTCCATCTTCATATTCTATTAAAGCAATATTTGCTGTTCTGTTTGGATCGTATTCAATTGCAATAACAGTTGCTTCCATATCTACTTTATTTCTTTTGAAATCTATTACTCTATATTTTCTTCTAGAACCGCCACCTTGATGACGAACTGTGATTTTACCTTGATTATTTCTACCAGCATTCTTCTTTACAACTGTAAGTAAAGATTTTTCTGGTGATTTCTTAGTAACTTCTTCGTTAGTCAACATAGTTGTGTTTCTAAGTGATGGAGTAACAGGTTTAAATGATTTTATTCCCATTTTAATTCCCTCCTAGTTAGTTAGCACTTCCAAAAGCTGAACTGATTTCTTCAATTTCAGTTTTGTATTTTTTGCTAGATTTAGTAGCTTTTCCACCTTTTGCAAGATATTTTTCATCTGCTGGATTTGTATCAATTTGAACAACTGCTTTTTTCCAAGCTGCTGTCAATCCTTGGTGTACTCCAACTCTTTTAGATTTTCCATCATAATTTAATGTATTAACTTTTAAAACTTTAACTGAAAATAAGCTTTCTACTGCATTTTTTATATCTACTTTTGTAGCATCTTTTGCAACTTCAAAAGTATATTTACCTGTTGCAACATCTGCATAAGTTTTTTCAGTCATTATAGGTTTTATTATAATGTCTTCTGCATTTCTCATTATGCGTACACCTCCTCTAATTTCTTAACTGCATCAACTGTAACAACTAATTTATTGTATTTTAATAAATCATATATATTCATAGTTGAAACAAGTGTTGTTTTTACATTTTCAATATTTCTTGCTGAAGCTTGAACATTTAAATTGTTTTTATCAAGCATTATTAAAGCATTGTTAGCATTCAATTTGTTTAAAATGCTTACCATGTTTTTAGTTTTTATTTCTTTTAAATCAATAGCATCAACAACTATTAAGTTACCTTCTTGTAATTTAGATGTAAGAACAGATCTAAATGCGATTTGTCTCATCTTTTTGTTTATTGCATATCTATAAGTTCTTGGCTTTGGTCCAAGTGCAATACCACCTTTAATCCATTGTGGAGCTCTTATTGAGCCTTGTCTTGCTCTACCTGTTCCTTTTTGTTTCCAAGGTTTTCTTCCACCACCAGATACTTCTGATCTAGTTTTTGTAGATTGTGTACCTTGTCTTTGGTTTGCTAGGAAATTAACAAGTGCTGCATGAACAACAACTTCGTTTATTTCTACACCAAAAACAGTTTCTGCAAGTTCTATATCTTTTACTTTTTTACCTTCAATATTTAAAACATCTACTTTTAGCATTTAATTTTCCTCCTCTCTTAAACTACTTAACTGATTTTCTTACTTTAACAATTGCTCCCTTAGCTCCTGGAATTGATCCTTTAACTAAGATAACATTTTTGTCTGTATCTACTTTAACAACATCTAAGTTAAGTATTGTTGAAGTTTCACTTCCCATATGTCCTGGTAAGTTTTTGCCTTTAAATACTTTACCTGGTGTTGATGTTGGTCCCATTGAACCTGGTCTTCTATGATACATAGATCCATGTCCCTTTGGTCCTATATGTTGACCATGTCTTTTAATACATCCTTGATATCCTTTACCTTTTGAAGTTCCTTGAATATCTACTCTATCTTCTGTATTAAAAGTATCAACAGTTATTTTGTTTCCAATTTCATATTCGTCAACATTATCAACTTTGATTTCTCTTAAATATTTTTGTACTTCTGTACCAGCTTTTGCAAAAACGCCCTTTTGAGCTTTATTTGCATTTTTTTCTTTAATCTCTCCAAAGCTTACAACTATTGCGTTGTATCCTTCTTTTTGAGCTGTTTTTTTAGAAACAACAGTTAAAGGTTTAACTTCAACAGCAGTAACTGGAATTGCTTTTCCATCTTCAGAAAAAATTTGTGTCATTCCTACTTTTTTTCCGTAAACTTCTTTTACCATTTTATTTCCTCCCTTAAATTTACTACTCAAATAAACTTTTGATAACATCAATTAAAATTTTTAATATAGGGTATGTTATTGCCTCTTTAAACAAAAGGATAACTATTAAAAATTCTTATAAGTTTATTATATTTTTACTTCGATGTCTACACCTGCTGGCATATCTATTGACATTAATGCATCAACAGTTGCTGGGTTTGGTGATAATACATCAATAACTCTTTTATGAGTTCTCATTTCGAATTGTTCTCTTGAATCTTTGTGTTTGTGTGGAGAACGTAATATTGTAATGATTTCTTTTTCTGTTGGTAGAGGTATTGGTCCTGAAACTTCAGAGCCAGTCTTTTTAGCAACTTCAACAATCTTTAAAGCAGCTTGCTCTAGCACAACATGATCATAAGCTTTAAGTCTTATTCTCATTTTTTTTGATTTTTCTTTTGACATATGTAAAACACTCCTTCTCTATAAATTTTGGCTAAACAAGTTCTACACTACCCCGTGTGTTTCATATTTTACACATATAAAATACCAAATTTTAATACTAAAACTTGGCAAATATACGTAAGTCTATACTTGCCGCCCGATTTAAAATCAGACATGCTCCATAAGAGTTCCCTACTTCAAAGAGTAGCCACATCTTACTTCAACGCAAATCAACATATTTATTATAACTTATAAAGTAAAAAAAATCAAGTAATTTTATGAAAAAGTTTACAAAAATTTCATATTTTTTTATAATACTAAAGTTTACTATATTATTTGTTGACATATTCTTATGTATTTCGTTTTAATAAGTGAAATTATACAAATAAAGTTTGCATATCGGTATAATTTGATATATAATGTGTGAGAGGATTTTTATGAAAGAAAAAAAAGGAAATTTAGGAAAAATTTTAAAAAAAATTATAGCCATATTTTTGCTAATAATGATATGTATATCAATATATATAATAAAATCTGGTTACGATACTTACAAAAAGGCAATAGCTTCCATCTCAATAAAAGATAAAGTAAACTCTGTTCGTTCAATCTCATCATATGTAACTCTTGATAACATTCCAGACACTTATAAAAAAGCTGTAGTTGCTATTGAAGATAAACGATTTTATGAGCATAATGGTGTAGATATTATTTCTATTGGTAGAGCAATTATAAAAGATATTTCGACACTTTCACTTATAGAAGGTGGAAGTACAATAACCCAGCAAGTGGCAAAAAATCTTTATCTTACGCAGGAGAAGAAATTTTCAAGGAAAATTGCTGAGGTGTTTATTGCTCTTGAAATGGAAAAAGAACTAAACAAAGAAGAAATATTAGAATTATACATTAATGTAATATACTATGGTGATGGTTATTACGGAATAGGACATGCATCACATGGATATTTTGGAAAAGAGCCAAGTAATTTGAATTTATATGAGCAAACACTTCTAGTTGGAATTCCAAATGCTCCTTCCATTTACCAATTAAGCAATAATTCAAAGTTAACTTATGAAAGACAAAATATTGTTATAAACACACTAGCCGAAGCTGGAAATATAACAGGTGAACAGATAAGTATTATTAAACAGGAAAAGGAGTCAATTAACAATTATTGACAAATTTATGATTATAAGTATAATATTGATGTAAATTGTTATCAATCATTACTAATTTAGAAAGGATGTTTTTATGGAACTAAAATTATTAGCCTACACTCACTTACCAAAAGATAGTGGGAAATTTAATCTAGAGGAATCTCTTAATTTTTGTGCCAAAATGGCAGGAATATGCTACATGGCGGGGGACTTTAATAGTATTTTAAATGAAAGCGATGAGGCAACTTCAAAAAGATTGAATCAAACATTAAATTCGGGTCATCATAGCGTATTTGATCATGTTAAACTAACATTTGAATTGAAAAATATTTCTAAAATTATAGCTATGACACTTAATAATGAAAAAGATTATTCAACATCAGAAAAGTCAGCTAGATACACACATTTTGAAAATATAGATGACAGTTCTTCTACATTGTATGATAAATGGTATAATAAATTGTGGCCTATTATAAAAGATACCTATCCGCAAATGTATAATCAAAAACTAAAGGATCCCGAACTACCATATAAAAAATTAGCACAAGAAAACGCAAGATATTTTGTATCAATATTTAGTCGCACTACAACAATGGGACATACACTATCACTAAGGCAACTAAATTATGTGCTTTTTATGATGGAAGAGTTTATAAAAAATCATGATAAGCAAAATGATTTTTACTGTAAAGTATCAAAAGAATTTGAAGAATTTGTTCCTTTATTTAAAGAGTATAGAGTTGAAAAATTAATTCCAACTGGTAAACAGAGAAAACTTTCACTATTTGGAGATGAAAATTATAGAAATATTGATGATATATTCTCATATGTATATCAAACAAGTTTTAAAGCAAGTTTTGCATGTGTTGCCCAAAACCACAGACATCGTAGTGAAGCATCTTCTATATATCTTTTGGATAATTACGAATTCGTAATACCTGATATAATCAAGGAAAATAAATCTCTAAAAGATGAGTGGTTAGAGGATGCAAATAAGGTCAAAGGATCATTTCCCCAGGGCCAACTCGTACAAGTTAATCAAACTGGTACACTTGACACACTATTTTTGAAGTGTACAGAAAGATTATGTGGAAATGCTCAATTAGAAATTATGCATGTAACTCTTAATACAGTAAATAAATTTACTAATAATTCTCCATATGGTCATGTATTAAAAGAAAAATTAAACGGTGAAACAGCCAGATGTAGATTTAAAGATTCTGCTAAATGTACCAGACCTTGTATATTTGCCAAAAATCAATGCTTAAGAAAAATATAAAATAAATCTTCTATTCCAAACCTTCATATGTTATTTAAAATATTTATAATTTATATAATCGGTTCTTTATTAGGGCCGATTTTTTATTTTGAACTAATAACCCAATCCAATTTTGACTTTATTTTATAATTATGTTATAATTTGGGCAGTTTTAAACTTATATAATCTGTAATTTCAGATTTAATTTAATTAATGGAGGGAAATCAAATGTCAAATTCTAAATTTTTTGAGGCATGTAAGCATGGAAACGTAAGATTAGTAGAAATACTAATAAATGAGGGGACTAATGTACATGCTGAAAATGACTTGGCACTAAACCTTGCATCTGAATATGGGCATGTCAAAGTAGTTAAACTGCTCCTTGAACACGGAGCTGATGTACATGCTCATAATGATAGAGCACTAATTATTGCATCTAAAAATGGTCATTATGAAGTGGTTAAATTACTTCTTGAAAATGGTGCTAATGTACATGCTGAAAATGACTTGGCACTACGAAATGCATCTAAATATGGTCATGTTGAAGTAGTTAAATTATTGCTTGAAAATGGTGCCAATGTACATGCTGAAGATGACTATTCACTAATATATTCTCTTAGCTTTGAGAATCGTGAGGATGCCGAAGTAGTTGACATGTTACTTAAAAATTTTCATATTGAAGTAGTTAAACTACTACTTGAAAATGGTGCTAATGTACATGCTCATAACGATAAAGCACTAATTACTGCAGCTAAATATGGTCATTATGAAATGGTTAAATTACTTCTTGAAAATGGTGCCAATGTACATGCTGAAGATGACTACGCCCTAAAAATTGCAGCTGAAAATGATCATTATGAAGTGGTTAAATTATTGCTTGAAAATGGTGCCAATATACATGCGAACTGTGACCATGCACTGCATTGGGCAGCTGAAAATGATGATATTGAATTAGTTAAACTACTACTTGCAAATGGTGCCAATGTACATGCTTTAGGTGACTTTGCACTAAGAATTACATATAAAAATGATCATACTGAAGAAATAGAATTAATTAAACGATATGAATAATTATTTGATTTAATATTCTAATATAAAATATTTATATAATCGGTTCTTTATTAGGGCCGATTTTTTATTAGGCTTTTTAATATTTCCTTTTTTATTAATAAAAATATTTTAGTAAAAAGTATTGATTTTTGCAAAATATTGTGTTAAAATATTTTGGTAATAGTTATTTTATCGTTTAAGGAGGTGCTAAAATGCCAAACATAAAATCAGCAAAAAAAAGAGTTTTAGTAGCAGAAACAAAGACTGCACAGAACAGAGCTACAAAAAAAGCATATAAAGAAGCTGTTAAAGCTTTTGAAACAGCAGTAGCAGAAAACAGCAAAGATAAAGAAGAATTATATAAAAAGGCTGTTAGCCTTGTAGATAAAGCATGGACAAAAGGTGTTCTTGCTAAAAATACAGCAGCTAGAAAAAAAGCTGGACTTACAAAATTATTAAACAAGTAATAAAAAAAACCAACCATTAGGTTGGTTTTTTTATAGCATTTGACTTTTTATGTGAATTAGGTTATAATAAATGTATAATATTTTAAGGAGCTTTGTGAAAATTCACAATACAAATTACTACAAATAATTATTTGTATTTTGTGTGTCACTTTGCTAGAAAGGAATTCATCATGAAAAAGTATCCCTATGGCTTCGTAATTTTTCTTATTTGTCTTTTATTTGGTTGCTTTGGTGCACACCGTTTTATGACAGGTAAGATAGGTTCAGCAGTTTTATTTCTCTTGACAGGCGGTATTTTTGGAATAGGTTGGTTCGTAGATGTTATTTGCGTTTTGATGGGAAAATTTACAGATGCTGATGGAAATAAAATAAGTTTATGGGAATAATTCTAACCCACGGGTTATACCCGTGGGTTGCTTTTTAACATAAAATCAGATCTTTTAACTTGACATTTTATGTAAATTATATTATAATAAATAGTGTAAATTATTAATAAAGCTAAGTAAAATTTTGCAAGGCTGTTATAAATAATATGAGATTATTTATATCCTTACATTTTCCTTAGCTAGAAAGAGGTTATCATGAAAGAAATTATATTTGGCTACTCCTTAAAGGCAAAGAGCGTACGTGCCCTTTCAGCAAACGGCGGGAATGCACTTAACACATTCAACGCTTTAGTAGAAAGAATGAGCTCTATGTCAGGAAGAAATATCTTGAACCTGTATTGGTTCTTTGTTTACTCCCCTATTTTTGCTCTTTCAAAGAACAACTTCCCTAGCACTACGGATATCGCTGTCGTTCGTCGCGAAATACTTAGGTATTTAAAATACGCTGATCGCACCTTATGGGAAGTGTTGACTGCTCCACCTGCAAGTCATGCAGAGAAAATGCTAAATAAAGCAAATCCTCAAGCATATCCGGTAATATGTTACAAATTTAAAGAATGTATCACATTACTTGATTCTGCTTCTTGTTCCAAATCGATTCGTCTACTCTCAGAAGATGCACTTAACAAGAGATTCGGAGGCCTAAAGATTTGCGGATTTGAGAAGTATGAATGTGAGTATTTACTGCCGTATGCAAATGAAGTTGGATGTCTACTCTCTGAATACTCCCTCTCTATGTCGCAAAACGATGAAAGTTATAAAGCATCTATTACCGAGTCGTATCCCGGTGTCTGGTTAGGCTCTAAAGATATAAGTGAGGAAGTAAACACTGAAGATAAAATACTCAACTGCGACGAAGCGTCTATTGTAGCATCAAAAAATTTAAGTAAAGAGGAAAATATCGAAGATAAAACAGCTAAGGAAATTCCTTCAAGCACAAATATGCCTGATGTAGCAGCCGAAGATACAAGCGAAGAAAAGATAACTGAGGCTGTAATAGAAATCCAAGAAGCACTGATAAAACTTAAAAGCTCTGTCAACTTCTTGAAAAGCAAGGGCTTTAAAAAAGAATTCTTTGAGTCATTATTTGATTTCTAAACCAATTTATCACGTAGTTTTTTAACTACGTGATATTTTTTATATACCAGGCATTCCAGTTCTATATGTACCTCTCGTTTGTATTCCGCCAATTCCATTTATCCCCTCACGTGTATTTGAAAGTATGTTAGATATTGATATAAATTCTTCAACCGGTGTATATGATACCGTTTCTGCAACTATTATTGGGTCCATCATATCTATCAATACCCTTTTAGGAGAAGATGCAAAATTAGCACCGGCAGAAATTATTGCTTCATAATAACTCTGGCATGCTCCCGCAAATATAACTAAATTGTCCAAATTATGTTCATATCTTCTAGCCTCAAGTACTCCCTGCACATAATATCTCGAATTTTTATAATTATCAATGTTGTATATATCATTTCGCCTTTTCATAAATGCATCATGCCCTGTAAGAACTAGTATATTTGGTCTAATTTTTTGCAACAACTGATATACTTGTTTGTATTGTTCTGACTCTGGTATGTTGTAAACATATGCTCTAACACCCATTTTTTTATAAAGTTCTCTACTTTTTGCAGCATATTCTGCATCTCCATCAATATGTAAAATAACTCCTGGTTTTTTATATAACTTTTCTTTTTGAAAGTAATTTGGATTTTCATATATCTTAATGTCATCCCTAAAATACCCTCTTCTTCTAGCATTATTATAGCATCTATTCATTCTAGCATGTCTAGATAATTCTATGCTCTTTATCCTTTTGTCCTTTTCTTCCTTATCTATATGTTTTAAGTCATATATTGGTGAATCAGCAACTATTCTAACTGTTATTCCAACTAAGTCTGCTGTGTCAGCATTTATATTTGTAATTCTAAATAATATATCATAATTATAAGATTTTCTAGCAACTATATCTCCTACTTTAAAGCTACTACTCATTTAGTTCACCTCATGTATATTTTATGAACAATTGTAAATTATGTGATTTATAAATTCATATTGACTTTTATTTTCTTATACAGTAAAATCTTATCTGTAAAGTGAGTGAATTACGATGATAGAAAAATTTTTAAATAAATTATTATTAATAATAATTTTCATAGTGCCTCTAACTATTTATCCTAACTATACAACTAAATTGCAAGTGTTATACTTTGTAGGAATATTACTATTTACACTCTTACTAGTAAAATTTAGAGAATGGACTTTTGATAAATCAGACTTAATACTGCTTGGTTTTCTAATACTAGTGTGTATTAGTACAATATTTTCTGTAAATGTCAAAGTATCAATATTTGGATATTTTAATAGATATGAAGGATTGCTAACATTTATAATATATTATTTAGTATATTACTGTTCAAAATATTATTTTAGAAATAAAAAAAGTATAATAATAGGAATATGTATACTTACAATGATAACTTCTATACTTGCCATTTTGCAGTATTACAACGCACCTTTTATAAAAGTTTTTTTTAAACATGCTTCTTTTGCATGTGCCACTTTTGGAAATAGAAATTTTTACGGTGCATTTATATCACTAACATTTCCTATAATTATGTGCCTTTATATATTTCTAGGTAAAAAATTATTACTTATACCTAATGCTTTGCTTTTCTACTCCATGCTTGCTTGTCTGACTAGAAGTTGCTACTTAGCATTTATAGTATTTTCAATTATTGGCGTTATTTATCTAATAAAGCAAAAAAATAAGAATTATTTTAAGCGTTCATTGCTTTTACTTATATTGTTTGTTCTACTATTTATTTTATTTAATGTATTGAGTCCTAATGCTTTAATTGGAAGATATAAAGCAAGTATAGAAGAAATACAAAACAAAGACTCGCTCGGTAGCAATAGAGGATATATTTGGCAAATAGCCATTAACATCATAAAAGACCATCCATTAACTGGATGTGGTACTGATGCTTTTTTGTGTGAGCTTACTAACAACCATACATTTGAACTAGTTAATGTTATATATGATAAAGTAGGAGGTTTGCCAGACAAGGCACACAATGAATATTTACAAATTGCATCCACAATTGGAATACCGGCCTTAATTTTATACTTAGCCTTTGTGGCACTTACAATAAAAAATTTACTAAGGAATGATCTAAATAAAAATAAAATAGCTTTTGTAGTTTTACTATGTATTATAAGTTACCTTGTTCAAGCTTTCTTTAATATAAGTACAATTGACATAGCACCTATACTTTACTTAATATATGGGTATTCATACCAATTGAGAGAATACAAAAAGCTGCCAAGTGCAAAAAAAGAAAGAGTTTAAACACTCTTTCTTTTTTATATTTACTATTGAACAGTATAAGGTAATAATGCAATATGTCTAGCTCTTTTAATAGCTTCATTTACTTTTCTTTGATGTTTTGCACAAGTTCCTGTTACTCTTCTTGGTAATATTTTACCTTTATCACTAATATATCTTTTTAATTTTTCTACATCTTTGTAGTCAATTTCATCTATATTGTCAACGCAAAAATTACAAACTTTTTTTCTTGGTTTTCTAAATGGTTTGTCATTTTTCTTTGCATTTCTATCTGCCATTTTTATTTCCTCCTTTTTTACTTAGAAAGGAAGTTCCTCGTTATCATCTATTGTAATGAAATCACCATCTGCACTAGATGATGGCACTCCCGCATCCATACTTGGAGTTGAAGAATCCCTTCTTGAATCTGCAAAATATGCATTCTCAACTATAAAATCTGTTGCATATCTTTTTTGACCATTAGGATCATCCCAACTTCTATTTTGAATTCTACCTTCTACTAAAACTTGTTGGCCTTTTGTGTAATATTTAGCACAGAATTCTGCTAATTTTCCAAAAGCTGTTATATTAAAGAAATCTGCTTTTCTTTCTCCATTTTGATCGGCAAATCTTCTATTTACCGCAATAGAAAAAGTAGTAACCTGTGTATTAGTATTTGGTGTTACTTTTGTTTCAGGGTCCTTTGTTAATCTCCCCATAAATTGAAATTTATTCATATTTTTTCCCCCTAACATAAAATTTAAATTATTTATTCATTATTTTTTTATAACCATATGTTTTAAAACTATTTCATCAAGTCTTAAAATTCTTTCAAATTCTGCAATAAATTCTGGCTTTGCTGTAAATGTAAATAGAATGTAATATCCTTCTTTTTGCTTATTTATTTCATAAGCAAGAGTTTTTTTACCCCATTCTTCTACACTTGTAAGCTCGCCATTTGCAGAAATCAATTCTTTCATTTTTTCACCGAAAGCAACTGTTTTTTCTTCTTCAGCTGCTGCTGATAAAATTATAACTGATTCGTAATTATTCATGACCAAACTCACCTCCTCTTGGACATAAGACTCTATAAAGATTATAGAGTAAGGAAATTAACTAGTAAGTATTATATCATTTTTTTATTAATTTATCAATAAAAATTGCAAAAATTTGTTTATATATTGTTTTTTTACAAACAATATTTATAAATCATACATTCAAATCCCATAGATTTCAACATTTATTGACAAAGTAACCTTTTTTAGATATAATACATATACTTATAATAATGACAGATTTTTAGGAGGAGAGTTTTGAAAGTAGAAAAAATTAGTGAAAATAAAGTAAAAATAATATTAACAATAGAAGAACTTGAAAGTAGAAAAATATCTCTAAAAGAACTAGAAAATAATACTGCACTTGCAAGAGATCTATTTTTTGATTTGATAGAAGAAAATAACTTAGACGAAGAATTTAGACTAGAAGATTCTCAACTTTTAATAGAAGCTAGTTCTGACAATGAGAATTTATTTGTAGTAACAATAACAAAGGTAGATGATTTTCCTACTAGTATAAAGCCTTATTCCAAATCAATTGATAGTAAAAATCACACTTCTAAAATCAAGAAAAACTACAAAGTAACAAGTAACATATTTGTTTTTTCAAATATTGATGATATATTATCTTTTTGCGATAAGGCAAGAAACGAAGATATATTCTGTGGAAGAAATAGTCTTTATAAGGACGAAAAGAATTATTTTATTATATTTTCAAATAACGCAACTAAGAATAAAAAATTTATAAATACATTTTCACTTTTATCTGAATACTGTATATCATATCATAATTTTGATATGCTTAGTGCAAACATAAAGGAAAAATGTAATTTAATAATATCTAATAATGCAATACAAAGATTAATGAAAATATAGTTTCAAGTGCCTTACTTGAAGCTATATTTTTGAATAGCTACATTTTTTTACACCTATATCTATTGTTTTATAATTAATTTCTATTCTACCGCCATTAAACCCTATACTCTTATACTTAGCCTTATATAAAATATTAAACTCTATAAGCTCACCATAAGTTTTTTTATAGTTTGGTACACTAATAACTATGTTATCTTTTTCAAATCCATTATTTTCTAAATCATTTAATAGATTTTTCCTTTCATTTTCAGTTAAATATCCAAACTTTTCTATAACAAACATGTATTTTTCAGATATTTTATTTAATTTTTGTTGAAATATCAATGGCATTAATGAATTCATTAATGTCATACCTACTATTATAATAGCAACTATACATATTATAACTATTATAGGTGTAACAACAATTGTATTTCCCCTCTTATTCATATAACACTTCCATATTCTTTAACTTTACATTATCTACAAAATTAAATTGCAGACTTTCACCTATCAAATTCTTAAATACTACTGGATAAAAATTGACATTATACTTTATTAAAACGTTATTATTATTAAAATCGTAGGATACACTTTCTACATTAACCCTGTTTTTATAATTTAAATATATAAGCTCACTTATCTTATCTTTCATTACATTACTATCAACTTTGTAACTATAATACTTAAATTCATTCATGTCCATACTAAAAAATGAATTCTGTACTATATAAAATATATCTTTTCTTACCTCATTTATTTGGAGATCTACCTGACTATATAATACATACATATTAAAAAATATAAACATAACTACTACCATAGCAAGACATATCCATATTATTAAAATATTTCCTCTTTTACTATTAACCATATTATAATTCCTCAATACTATAAACTTTTCTAATTTCATTTTTATTAATAATTCCATTTTCAAAAATATAATTAATATTTTTAGTATAATCATCTACTAAATCAATTAAAACTACATCATTAAAACTCTTACCTAACACACTATACAAAATTTCTATTTTACAAGGACTTTTTATTCTATTTCCTACCATTTTAAAATCTATATCAAAGTAATTTTGGAATTTATTTCTTAAATAATCCCATGTCATAAGAGTAATGTTATTTTCATTATTAATATTAACTCCTAATAAATAAAATTTTTTATTTTTACTTAGCAAAGTAAAATCTGTTTTATTTCCATCAATATAAAATTCAATATCCTCTAAATTTATATCATCATAATTTAAGCTTAACTTTACTGCTATATCCCTACCTTTTTCAACAAATCCATATGAATTGCTATTTTTAGTTATATTAGTTTGGACAAGTGGACTTACAACCAATTTATTATCTTCTTTTTTTTGAATATACACATCTTTAGAAGATAAAGGAACTATTAATTTTTCGTCTATGTTAATTTCTATATCTTTTTCTAGTACATCTTCCATAAGGCCATCTACACTAAAATCCGTATATAAATAACTTACTACTTTAACATGAAGTACATGTTTTCCCGGAGTTGAAAACATACTTCTGGAAACAGTATAGTATATATTTTTGTCCACCAATACCGTTTTACTGCCACTTACCGTTGAAATCTTTTGTCCATTTATATATAGCGTAGAACTAATACTTTTAATTTGTTTTTCTGTAGCATAATCAGTTAAGTTAATGGCACTGGCACCAAAATTTATATTCAATGGTATATTATCTTGCACTTTTGATATATGAGTGCTGCCAGTAAAATTAAAATCAGATTTAACATTTGCATTAGCTGCCATAGGCTTTATAGCAAGTGTAGCATATCTTATATTTCCTTTATTATTAATTCTATTTATAGTAACAACTCCATATGTTTTCCATGTAGGACAAGTATTTAACATAACTTTATCAAGGCCTATTTTTTGCGGCGTAATGTTATACTCTATTAAATCATATGAATTGCATGTATTGCTTGAATAGTCAATGGTATCAAACAGTAAATTACTGTTTTTAGTATAATTTAACTGCTCTATATATTTATATTTACTTGTATCATTCCACGATTCTTGTGCCCCTCTCATATATATATAATTCCATTTATCAGGTGTGGTCTCAGGAGTTCCATCAACTGGAAAATATACATTGGCTATAAGATTTCCATTATATCCTCTACCTAACAAATAATATTCTCCCCTAACACCATTACTATAATATTTTCCTTTATCTAAAACAGTTTTAAATCTTTGATTTGTGGTGATGTTAAACATATTTTCAGGAGTAGAATATGAGAAAACATTATATGTATAATAAATAGTCTCATTTATTTCTTCACCGTATATATTATATCTTGGTATTCCTATTGTATCTATTACAAATTTAAATTTTTCAGATATTGCTCCAAAACAATTATTCTTAAAGGCAATTATAACTAATAATACCAATATAACGAATATTTGCAATTTATATACTTTTTTCATATACGCCCCCTTAGACATAAATAATATTAAAAAATATTAAATTTTTATCGTTGTCAAATTCAAAGCTATATTTTAAATTTTTACCGATTTGACCAAAATTAGAAATATTACTTTCCTTATTTTCTTTATAATCCATGTATTTATCCGATATTAATACTACCATTTCTTGTAATGCTACATCTTCTAAATTTAAACCATATTTTACATTTAAAAAACTCATAATTTCAAATAGATAGTTTTTATCAACATATAATTTTTCACTATATTCTTCTTTATATATCTTGTTAAATCCTATTTTAATGATATCTTTTTGACAAATAACTTGAATATCAAAAAAATCATTATTTAACTCTTTTATGTTAGTTCCAAAATATAAAATATTATTTTTTTCTATATACTCTCTATCTTTTACATACTCCTTAGGATTTATATTATATTCTTTGAAATTTTTATTTAATGTAGTTGTCTTTTTTATGATAGCATTTTTTATAATTAAAGTTATAAAAATAACTATAATAACAATAATAATAAAATAAATAATATTTTTTATATTAACATTATTCAACATTTAACAGATTTCCTTCTAATTACTACTTTATCTTTTGTTAAATTATATACATGGTTTATTTTATCTAATATATATTCTTCACCTTTACGCATACTAAATAAATTCTCACTAAGAAGTAAGCATGATAAAATATGTTTTGGCTCAAATTTATTTGTAACTATTAAAATATTATCCTTTGATTTTATACTACTAAAGTTTTCTTCTATAAATTCAATATTATTAGAAATAATAACATAAATATCAATTTTTGTTTTAGATGCCTTTTCAAAATAGAATTTTATTTTATTACCATATATGGTTTTTGATATTTCTTCTACATTATCTATATAATTTTTTATCTCATCATTATTCTCATCTTTTATTATAATTACATTCATTTATTCACCCTACCTTACAATTGAAAAACTAAATTTCCCATAATTTTTTAAATTATTAATTTTTATAGCCACATCACTTTTTACTCTTATCATAATTGTATCAATTAAAGTATCAGTTCCAAGTAATTCTTTTCTATCTAAACTTATTCCGCTTTTATTAAAAGCATCTATTATATAAATATCTTTTAAAAGCCTTATTGTTGTATAAGACTCTTGTGTTCCAAGAGTAATATATTCACTCATTTCATTTTCATCATCTGCTATCAAATTAATAATACTTTCTACTTGTGATGTTTTAGAAGAATAATATATATTAACATTTTTTCCTTTTGTAGATTGATACGATACACTATCTTCAGAACTTTCCACTTTTATTGAGATATATTCATACTTTTTTGTGCACTGGTACTCTTCACTGTTTACTAAATCGGACTTTTTTAATATATCATTTGATTTTACATCATGACTAAAAACATATCCTACATAAGAATTAATATCTTCTACATATTCGGTTCCATCTGGTACTGTGTCAATTTTGCATTCCTTTAAATTGCTTATATCTATTACTTGACCTTGCAATACATCTTCTTTTAATATGTAACATTTATTAAAATCGTTTTTTACCATATATTTATTATAAAAAAATGTTAATAATAAATATATAATTATTGAAACTATTAAGACTACTATATACTTTTTATATTTCATTACTTCACCTTAAATAATAGACAGGGTAGAATTTACCCAATTATTCATCCTACTCATAACATTTGAAAGTAAATTTGAAAATTGAGGATAAAACAATACTATTGCTAAAACTAAAGATACTGCTATTAATATTATTGTTTCTGCTAAAGCAGATCCAGTTTTAGAAGATGTTTTACCTTTTTGTGAACTTAATATTATTTCTCTTTTTACTAAATTTTTATATTTACCTTTATTAAATAATTTTATTTTCCCCATATATTCTCCTTTCTAAATAAAAATATTTTTCAATCCATCAGAAATCTGAATAAACATAGGATATGCCACAATTGCAAATATATTTATAAGTGAGATAACTGTTGAAAAACTCACTAACAAAAAATTTTTACTCGCTTTATACCTTAAATATTTAAAGTACAGATTTTCTAATGTACCTGAAAAAATCTCTAATCCTTCTATCATATTCCCCTCTTTATCTAAATCGGATAAAATTGAAATAAACATATTAAACTCGTACGAATTAAACTTCTTACTAAAATTTTCTATTGCCATTCTCATGTTTAAATTATACATAATATAATCATTAATAAATTTTTCGTATGCTTTTTTAAATCTATCGTATTTTATAACATTAATGCTAATTTTTAATGCTTCTTTTAATGGTACACTAGCCGAAAGCGATATAATTAAACTTTGAACGATGTTTGAAATCTGACTAATTAGTTTTAAATTTTCGCTTTTACTATAGCTATAAATGAGATAATTAGGTAAAAAAAACAATAAGACTAAAAATACAAATGATAAAGTTATATTTTGACTTCTTAATAATAAACATACAAAGACAAAAAATGATAATAAATATTTTATAATAATATATCTTACCAGTGTAAATCCATAAGGATATTCTAGTAGTTCTAATTTTTCTTTTACACCATTTAAATAAACTTTAATATAATTGCTATTGCTAAATTTACACAGTATTTTATTTGAGAAAAATTTAGATTTTAAATTATTAGAATTAACATATTTTGATTTTTTTAATATAATTTTATAAGATACTAGGTTATAAGATAAAAGGATTGATAATATAAATAATATTAATACATGAATACAATCACCTCCAAACTTGACTTGATTTTAACATGCTGATTTGAAAAAGTCAAGAAAAATCGTTCGCCAAAAACTGACAAAAAAACTGTTACGAGTATATTTTGTCAAAACTTGACAATATTTTATTGACAAAAATACCATTTTTAAGTATAATAATTTTATGTGAAAGGTGGAATAAAAGATGAATGAAAATCCAAATAAATCTAAAATAATACTATCATACATTATTTCTCTTTTAGGTTTAATATTTATTAACACTGAAAAAGATGCTTCCGAGCAAGATAGAGAACATTTTGCACAAGCAGCAACAATTTTTATAGTTGAACTTGCATTAACTGTTATTACAACTATAATCAATTCAATAGGAATACCTTTTGTTGGAACAATACTTGGATTAGTTCCTACTGCTTTGCTTGTTCTTGCAATAATTGCTGCTGTAAAATCTGCAAATGGTGAATTTTTCAAAATACCAGTTATATATGATTTTTCAAAGAAAATATTTGGAAAAAAACAAGCTTAAAAAACTGCATTTAATGCAGTTTTTTTATACTTTTTACTAATTTATATTTTTTATTCTTGAATATTACATATTAATTTGATATACTAAATATGGTGACATTATGAATAGTAAAAAAGTAAATGGAAGAAAAATTCTAATTATCGATGACGATGTAAATATGATGGATATTCTTTCAGTGGTCTTAGAAAAATATGGACATACATTATATACTTATACCGATCCTGTTGCAGCAATAGAAGAACTAAAAAGAACGAAATATGATATATTAATACTAAACTACTTACTTTCTCCAGTAAATGGTGATAGAATAGTTGAACTTGTTAGAGAATTTGATAAAGAAATATACATTATCCTTATGTCTATTCATAAAGATTTAGCACCATCAATAGAAGTAATGCAGAACTTAGATATACAAGCTTACTTTGAAAAAAGTGCAAGATTTGATCAACTAATCATGCTTATTCAAAGTGGAGTAAAACAAATAGAGCAGTTAGAAAATATTAAGGCAATGAGTCTTAAAATAGAAAAATATTTATTTGATTTTGCAAATGTAATGTTAAATACTATAAGTGCAAAAGACCATTATACTGAAGAGCATTCTAAAAGAGTATCTGCACTTTGTAAATACTTTGGAAAATATCTTAACTTACCGGAAAGTGATATAGAAAACTTAAGAGTTGCAGGATTATTTCATGATATAGGAAAAATAGGGTGTCCAGATAGTATTTTATTAAAAACAGAAAAGCTAACTGATGAAGAATATGACACTATAAAACTTCATCCTGTTATAGGAGCAAATATAGTTGGTGCAGCCGAATATTTTAGGGAAGTTTCTAAAATTATGGTATGCCATCATGAAAGAATAGACGGAAAAGGTTATCCTTATGGTATAAAAGGAGATGATATTCCATATCTTGGAAAAATACTTACAATCTGTGATAGTTTTGATGCAATGATGAGTAGGAGACCTTATAAAGATACAGCTTCAATAGAGTTTGCAATATCTGAATTTGAAAAATGTAAAGGATCTCAATTTGATGTACAACTTTCAGATGTATTTATTGAAATTTTAAAAACACACCCTGATGATATAACCAAAATACTGAATTTAGAAAATATATAAAAAAAGTAGGCGTACACAAAAGTGTAAACCTGCTTTTTGCTTTTATGCTTCAAAAGCTTTTTTTGCCAAACTTTTAATGCCTTCAAGAGTTTTTGCCCCTGCTATAAATCCATTAGGGTGGCAAAAAGTCACATCATCTATTCCAGTAATCAAACTAAGAGTATTTGGATCTTCCCCTCTCCATTCTTTAGGAAATGGCTTTTTGGGTTCAAAACTACCTAAAAACTTAGGAACAGCTTGAACATTATATCCACCTCTTTTTGAGGGAAAAGCAACATATAATATGTCGCTTGCCATATCTCCAAGTTCAAAGATTGCCTTCTGCCACGATATGAATTTTTCAAGTATAATTAAATAGCTATCTGCCTCATTTACTGCCTGACTAATTATACTTTTTGATTTTTCTTCTGCTAATGCAGATAAAATGGAATTTTTAAGAATCACTTCTGCAAACTTTACTGCCTCTAAAAAAGCAATGTCACTATCAATTATAGAATCCCAAGTAGGATTAAATCCTGATATTACTGAAGATATACTCATAGGCTGCACAGGATAATCACATCCAGGCATAACACCATTATCCGTTGCATCAATTCCTTGAATTAATGCTTTATCAACAACTTCTGATGCTAACTTACCGCAAATTAAATAAGAATATTCACGCCAAATAAGACCCGCACTAGAATATGGTACACCATTTTTACGGAATCCATTTCCACCTTTTTGATGGTGATCAAATTTTCCACCACCAATATCGTAAACAATTGCATTTTTAGAAATATTATCTGTTAATTTATTTAACCGACACAATTTTGCACTTGGCATTAATTGGAGTAAAATTGCTGTTGCCATGACTTCATCTGCATGAAAAATCCCACCATGCGTTATTAAATCAGCCTCGTTTGCAAACTTTGAATTAACTATTGTAAGCATTTTTGCCTCCTAATTTTATTAGTAATTTTTACTCTAATAACCAAAATTTTGATATTATTTAATCTTTTCATAAAACTTATTATATCACATTTTATGTAAATATCAAGTTAAATATTCTATGTTAATATAGTATTTTTATTCTATATATATAGCAATTGCCTTTAATATATTATATCCTCTTTTACTTTGATCATTTATATTATATCCGATAACTTTTATTTTTTCACACATGTTAGACAAAAAATCTATGCTTGCACTGCACATATTATCATTGTACCAAACATAACTGTTGTTTATAAAAAACATCTTCTCATTTGCACTTTCAGGTGTCCTAAGTCTTAATATTTTTCCTTCTACACTCACTATTTTATTTTTTTCTCTTACATTACTTATCGGTGTATTATTTATTTTCTCTATTAATTTATGGTAAAAATTTAAGTTTTTTATGTCCGATATATCAGATATGTTTATATATTTTTTCTCTGTTATTATATTGCAACTAGTGCCCGCATCAATTCCTACACTTTTAAATCTTCTTTTACTCTGTCTATTTTTTTGACTATCACATGCTACCTCACATCTTGGATCAAATCTTATATTATTTATATTTCCACAATTCTTTTGTATCGAAAATTCTACAAAATCTATATTAAAATTCAATTTACCGTATGTTGCGGCCAAATTTTTAATTAAATCTCTATCTATATAAACATAATATCTCAAAACAACTCACCTTTTATCATTATATGAAATTTAATCGACTGTAATGTCATCTTTTATCTTTTCAAATTTTGATTTTCCAATAGATGGCACTTCCATTATATCTTCTATGGATTCAAATGTTGCATTATCTCTATATTTAATTATCTTATCTGCCGTACTACTACCAATTCCATCTAATGTCATTAATTCTTGTTTATTTGCTGTGTTTATATTTACTTTTTTACTGATGATTTCTTCATCATATAGGTTATCTTTTAGTTCTTCTTTCTTAGGTATATTTATCTTGTCACTATCCTTTAATTTTTGTGATAAGTTTATTTTATCCATATCTCCATTTTGAGTTATTCCACCAGCAATTGATATAAGTTCATCTAATCTTGTTCCTTCACTTACATAATAAACTCCTGGGCTATTAACTTCTCCTACAATATAAACACATATATTCTTAGATATAGATTTGCTATCATTCTTTTCATTTTTTTGAATAAGTATAGATATAGAGGATACAATTATAATTAAAATACACACTATATAGCCTTTATATTTTGATATAACTTTTTTTAAATTTTGCATATTATCATTCCTTTCTCTTTATTTTTAAAGTTTTTTAATATATAATTTTTTTGAGGTGATTTGTTTGTACAAGATAAAAAATATAAATTATAAAATAGTAATTGTTGCTTTTTTGGTTGCTCTTATTAATATACTTTCAAGTAATACATTTGCAATAGAAGATGAAAATATAAAATGCAAAAAAGCAATTGTTATGGATATAGATAGTGGAAGTGTACTATATTCAAAAAATGGATTTGATAAAGTATATCCAGCAAGTACCACAAAAGTATTAACAGCAATAATTGCAATAGAAAATTTAGATTTAGAAAAAACAGTAGTAGCATCTGAAAATGCTATAAAATCAACTCCCGATGGAAGTTCCGTAATGTATTTAAAAGTAGGAGAAATACTTACAGTTAAGCAACTACTTTATGGATTGATGCTTCCATCAGGTAATGATGCAGCTAATGTACTAGCAGAAGAAGTTGCATCAAGCACAGAAAAGTTTGTAGAAATTATGAATGAAAAAGCAAAAGAAATAGGATGCACTTCAACTCACTTTACAAATCCGCATGGATTCCATGATGATAACCATTACTCAACAGCATATGACATGGCAAAAATACTAAGATATGCATTAAACAACAAAATATTTAGAGATATAATTGAAACAAAATCAGTAGAAATTCCGCAAACAAATAAAACCGCTACTGCTCGTAGACTAATTAATACTAATAAAATGGTAAATAAAAAATATCAAGATACCTACTACTATGAATATGCAATTGCCGGAAAAACAGGCTTTACTGATGAAGCAAGAGGAACACTCGTAACATATGGAAAGAAAGATGGTAAAAATATTATTATTACTGTTTTTGATGGTACTCAACTCCTAGGAAATGAAGTGAGATATTTTGATGCCAAATTACTATTTGAATATGCATTTAATAACTTTAATATAGCAGATATCATTCATTCTTCAAGTGTTAGTTTCGATATCTATGATGAAGTAAGTGGTTATACTTATAGATTAAAATTAAAAGATGATATTTCTGGCCTTACTAAAAATAAAGATTATATTATTTCTTATGATGATTTAGAGATTAATTTGGATTTGTTAAATAAAATATCAAATAACTTATCACTATACACTGACTTAGAAAATTATAGTGTCGGAAGTATAAATATAAAAATAAATGGTGATAGTATTTATCTTGACAGTAAATACCCTTTAATATTAACAGAAATAAATAAAGAAAACAACATTCTAAATAAAATAAGTAAAATTTTAGATAAAGACATAAATACTTCTATAATTTTTATATCTATTTTAACTGGAAGCATTTTGATATTAATTATAATAAAAGTAATACTAAAAAATAATATTAGAAATGAAAATAATATAGTGTTTTCAAACTCTTCAAGAATAAAACTAAAAAGACATAAGGATAAATTTTAATATTTTTATATACTAACCTATACATAAAGTACAGGTTAGTATATATTTTTTAAGTATTTTAAGTATCTAGACTTTTAAAATTATTATTAATTTCTTCTTTTACATCCTCTTCATCTATTATAACATAAGACAACCCGTTTATATACTTAGGTGTATGTGGCATAATTGTTGAGTATATGTTATCAAAATCTATTTTAGAAAGATCTGTGACATACTTTAGAGCCTCTCTTACTGTTACATTAGTATTAGTATTTTTTGAAGCTATATTTATAAGTTGTGGTGCCTTTGAAATGTTATTTACTGATAACGCAGTTTTTATAAATTTTTTTATAAATTCTTGTTGCACCTTTGTCCTATCAACATCTCCCATTCTATACCCAACTGTGTAATCATTATTTGATCTAAATCTAACATACTGTTCTGCCCTACTACCATCTAGCACTTGAACCCCTGGATATAAATCTATGTGTAAATTCTGTGTAGGATCATCATATTTCATTCTCATAGCCACATCAATTTCTACGCCACCTATAGCATCTACCATATCTCTTAACATATCAGCTTCAAAAAATAAGTAGTAGTCTATATCTACATCTAATATTTCTTCTACTTCCTGAACCAAAGGAACGGCATTTTTCCCTCTATAAATTGCATTAATCTTGTGTCCTATACAATAGTCATTGTCAACATATGTATCTCTAGGTATAGACATCATAGCTATTTTTCCTGTTTTACTGTTATACCTTACATATATTATAGTATCAGTTAAATTATCATTTACACCACAAACAAGTGCACTAATAATTTCCTTCTTTTGAGATATGGGTACATTTACATTATCTGTATCATCACTAAGTAAATTGCTATTATCAACTTTATAATTTATATAGCACAATACCGAAAATAACATGGTAGATATTATAAATATACATATAAATACTATTGTAATTTTTTGTACTGCGTTTTTTTCCAATTTTTTAACCCTTTGTTTTTTCATACACTACCTTCTAAAATTTAAGATTTCCTTTTATCATTAATACTATTAAATTATATGAATATAGAAATTTGGTTACTATACTAGAATTAATAAAGCTTATAATTGGTGTTACAAATCCCATAGGCTCTAATAAGTTTATTATAGCAAGTATTATAAATATAATGAGTGAACCCTTAAAAATTCCACCTATTAATCCACCAATTTTATTTATACTATTTAATATTGGTAATTCACATACTAAATTAAGTATCATTCTTATTATGTACATAATTATAATCGTTACAATAAATATTGCAATAAAGCTTATACCTTTAAATATAAATAAAGTAATATTTTCTGCTACTGTGTCAACATTTTCTGCTACAATATCTTCTTTGATAAAGTTAGATATAAAGTTATCCTTTTTTTCTATATTACTTTCATCTTGCACTTGGCCTTCTTTATTTAACATGGTTTGATTTATCGTATCCGAAATTTGGGTTTTTATGCTATCTCCAAGACCCGTTTTTTCTATTAAAAATTTTGCAACTGAATTTTGTAGGCTGATTGCTAAAATTATTGCAACAATTATTCCAGCTAAACTAATTACCATTGTAACTAAACCTTTTTTATAACCTAAAAAGGCGGATAATGCAAGTATTAAAATTATAATTACATCTAAAATCATATTATCTCATCTCCTTATAATAAAATTATATTTTTACAAAACATATTTTATTAGTATAAATTAAAGCCAGACTTCTACCATTTCTAAAAGGAATTATATCCTTTGGAGGATATTGTACTTCTATATTTTTTACATTTATTCCCCACTTGTTATAAAAACTAATCTTATTTTGAAAAACTAAATAGCTTATAAGTCCCTTGCTTTTAAGCATTTTAGGACTTGTTCCTATGTCTGCTTTTCCTGTATTTTTACCGTTTATATCTAATTTAAAGTTTTCTAGTTTATATGATTCCCCAGTATCTTTCATTTCCTTTTCTATTAAAGTATAATATTTATCATTTAATGAAATATATAAAACTTGGTTTGAATCATATTCTTTAATAGATTTTTCTTCTTTACTATTTAAATCAATGGATTTAATTCCATTGTCCAATGACATAAAAAGTTGATTTCCTTCAATTTTATAACTATATAACATGCAATTATCTAATGTTACTATATCATATGGTTCCGGATTTTTATCTTTTATATTTAACATAGAAATAGTAATACCTGATTTAAAAGAAGCACTATTTACTTTTATCAGTAACAATTTATTAGTATTTTCAAGTGTACATACTCCAACTAATATATCAGATGTTACATAAGCATTATATAGATGTTCACCCTTATTCGTATAAACACCTATTATCTTTTTGTATCCACTAGTGGAATACTCGATTGAAACATTACCACTTTCATCTAAAAACACATTTTCAATAGTGCCGTCTATTCTTTTATTAAAAGTTTCTTTTTTTCCAGTGAAGTAGTATATAACTCCGTTAGAATTATTGGATGCTACCATATATTTTCCATTAATATATATATTTGGTGTAAACTTTTCATCAAATTTATATTCCCATGTAACATTACCATTCTTATCATAAGTTTTTAAAGTTTGGTTATTATAAGATATAAGCTCTTTTCCATATTCATAAAATTTATCATCTGCACTAGTAACCATGTTTACAAAATTATACTCACTAATATTTGATTCTTTATTTATAGATATACCTATAATTGAAGAGTACCTTGCAAACAAGAATGATACAACAGCAACTGTTATCAATAGTGTAGCTGTACTAAGTGCATTCAAAAAAGAACTATGTAATTCTATATTTTTTTTATTTTGTTTTAATTCTTCCTTATATTCATCTACTCTTTTCCCTTGTCTTCTTTTTCTTATTTCATTTGTTTTTTTACTATATTTGTTGACTATTTCTATACTTTTATCTATTTGAGCTTGGATTTGCTCATCTGTTAATTTTCTTCTTTTAATCTTAATAGAATCTGGATTTTTATTTTTTCTATTTCCTTTTCTCATAAAAATCCTCCCATTCTTTTGGTATAAAATATTTTTTATCTTTTATTTTATCTGGCATATACTGTTGCTCAACAATAGAATTTTTGTAGTCATGCGGATATTTATATGAAATTCCATATCCAAACTCCTCCATTCCTTTTTTAGCAGCATTTCTTATATGTAGTGGTACTTCTCCACAATCTATATTTTTTACATCTTCTAGTGCACTATTTATTCCAAGATATGATGTGTTTGATTTTTTACTTAAAGCCACATACAAGGCTGCTTGTGCAAGTATTATTCTAGATTCAGGCATGCCTATTTGCATCACTGCTTGCATTGCGGCATTTGCAACTACAAGTGCATTTGAATTAGCAAGTCCTACATCTTCTGATGCTTGAATCACAATTCTCCTTGCAATAAACATCGGATCTTCACCACCATCTATCATACGTGCTAAATAGTGAAGAGTAGCATCGGGGTCAGACCCCCTCATTGATTTTATAAAGGCACTTATAGTATCGTAATGACAATCCTCTGATTTGTCATATATTGTTTTCTTTTGCTGAATACAATCTTTTATAATATTACAATCAATTATTATTTTTCCATTCTCATCTGGCATAGTTGTAAGTACAGCAAGTTCTAAAGCATTAAGGGCAGTTCTTACATCACCTGACGACATTTTAGAAAGTAATGAAATTGCCTCTTTTTGCACTTCTAAATTATAATTTCCTAAGCCATTTTCTTTATCTAAAATAGTATTGTTTATTATATTTATAATATCTTCATCTTTAAGCTTCGAAAGTTTGAAAATAGTGGATCTAGAAATTAGTGCTTTATTTACCTCGAAATATGGATTTTCTGTTGTAGCTCCAATTAAAATTACAATTCCCTTTTCAACATAAGGTAGTAAACTATCTTGCTGTAATTTATTAAATCTATGAATTTCATCTATAAAAAGTATTACCCTTCCAGTAGGGTTTAAAAATATATTTTGTGCATCATCAACTACTTTTTTTATATCATTAACTCCTGCACTTGTGGCATTTAACTCAACAAATTTATTTTTGGTAGTATTTGCTATAACTCGTGCAAGTGAAGTTTTACCACATCCAGGAGGTCCCCAAAGAATTATGGATGTTAGCTTATCTGCTTTAATTAATCTATATAATAACTTATTTTTACCAACTATTTCTTCTTGTCCATAAAAATCCTCAAGCGTTTTTGGTTTCATTCTATACGCTAATGGTTCCATACATTTACCTCGCAAAACATAAGAAATTTACATTATTCATTATATAATAAAGTTTATAAAAATTCAATATTTTACTTAATTTTGCCATCTTTTAAAATAAAATAGAAAAAAGCATTTAAAATATAATTTTTAAATGCTTATCTTATAATACCTCCTGCAATTAAATTTCCATCTAAGTCGTAAAATACTACGGCTTGTCCAGGAGTTACACCCTTTACTTTATTTTTAAAATGCACCTTTATATCATTTTTACCTAACTTTTCTATTACTGCCTCTTCCTCTTTTGATTTATATCTTATTTTAGCTAGTACATTCATAGGCTCATTTAAATTATCTATTAACATATAATTTACATTACCACATACAAGAGTATCTCTTAACAATTCATTTTCTTCTCCTAGTATAACGGTATTATTTGATTTATCTATTTTTATAACATATAATGGGCATTTGTAAGATACACCCAGTCCCTTTCTTTGCCCTATTGTATAATTTATAATTCCTTTATGTTTTCCTAAAATATTACCTTTTTTATCAACAAAATTTCCTACTACTGGTTTATAGTCAAAGAATTTTTCAATGTATTTTGAATAATCTTTATTTGCTATAAAACAAATATCTTGACTATCTTTTTTATCTGCATTAACAAATCCTTGCTTTTTTGCTATATCTCTTATTTCTTCTTTTGTATATTCTCCGAGTGGCATAATTATTTTTGATAATTGTTCTTGAGATAAATCATATAACATATACGATTGATCCTTAGTGCTAGTGACAGATTTTTTTATATAATACCTTCCATTATTTTCTTCTAATCTAGCATAATGACCAGTAGCAACAAGATCAATTTCTAGCTCCTTGGCACATTTAAGTAATCCTTCAAATTTTAAAAATCTATTACATCTAACACATGGATTTGGTGTTTTAGCTTCAATATAGTCATGCACAAAAGGTTCTATTACATTTTTTTTGAAATCTTCTTTAACATCAAATATATAGTGATTAATTCCTAAAGTTTCACATATTTTTTTTGCATCTCTTATAGCACATTCTCTTGCCTCTTTTAAATCATCTTGCCATATATCAAGAGTTACTCCAACAACATCAAATCCCTTGCTTTTAAGCAAATATGCAGCAACAGAGCTGTCTACACCACCACTCATGCCAACAACAATCTTTTTTCCAAAGTTTTTCATAAACTCTCCTTATTTTATAATTCTTATTATACTATACAATGCTTTTTATGTCAATTAGCATTACAATAAATGTCATATAGAGTTTCTCTTTTTGTTTTTTAAAAACACTATTAAATTTGATTGCCTTTCTAATTTCAAAGCTAAATCCTTATTTACATTTACTAGATTTATAATATTTGTATTAGTGCTACCAGTACAATTTTTCTTGCTATTTTTCCTCATATATATACACATCTACTTTCATACTTTTTTTATCTACTTTACTTTTTATAACTATATTATTTAATCTATTGTTTATAAATCTATAATCAAGTGAAGGATAAGCTACCGCTGCTTCATAATTTGGCGTAATATACTCAACAGTTTTAGAATGTTTATGTACTTCTAAAATTTTTAAATTTGCCATTTTTACTGCTATATTTAAAGTTGAAGAAATTTGGCAAATTCCACCCCCTATTGTTTTTACAATTTTTCCGTTATCTATTGACTCAGCAAGTTTATAACCATTCTCTTCAGTCCTTTTTCCTAGAATTTTATTAAAAGAGAATTCCTCATTTGGTTTTAAAATATAATTATTTATTTTATCAGACGCAATTTCTAAATTTATCATTCGATTTTTATCACTTGAATATATTTTTGTCATTCCTTTTCCAATTAAATTTAAATTTGATATCAATTTATTCACATTATCCACCTCTAGTATTAATTATATAAAATTACAAAAAATATATAATTATAATTTATCATTTTTTTCATATAATATAATAAAAGGTGATTATATGAATAAGGAAATGAATCAAAAAAATGTTAATTATAAAATGCTTATATTATTTATTGTAATAGCACTAATTGCGGGAGGAATTGGAGCTCTACTTGGTGGAAACATGAAAGATTTTAATGATATTATAAAACCTAGTTTTACACCACCTGCAATTGTTTTTCCAATAGCTTGGACTATACTTTATATATTAATGGGAATTTCATCATATTTAATATGTTGTAACAAAACAGATAAAAAATTTATAAGTGATGCTTGTAAATCTTATGTTTTACAATTAGTTGTAAATGTACTTTGGACTCCAATATTTTTTAGATTTAACATGTATTTTATTGCATTTATTTGGATTTTACTTTTAATAGCATTAGTTATAAACATGATAATTAAATTTTATAAGATAAAACCTCTGGCAGCATATTTACAAATACCCTATCTTTTATGGTTAGTATTTGCAAGTATCTTAAACTTCTTTATATATGTACTAAATAAGTAAAAGGACAAAATCCTTTTACTTATGATTTTTAATATATTTTTATTATCTGGCCTGGATATATTAAATTTGGATTTGATATATTATTAATTCTTGCTAGTTCTTGGTAAGTAGTTCCATACTTTGCAGCTATTGAAGATAAAGTATCCCCTGACTTTACTATATACTCTACATGTTCTTTTTCTTCGTTAACTTTCGGAACTTTAATAATATCACCTGCATATATTAAATTCGGATTTGATATATTGTTAATCTTGGCCAATTCTTGATAACTAGTACCAAATTTTGTGGCTATACTTGTAAGAGTATCTCCTTTTTTAATTTGATAACTTTGGTATTTACCATCTTCTACATCATCTCTACTTACATCAAAATTTATAGGAAATTTTATAAAACCTAAGAACTTATATCCTCCACCTAGATTATATGGCTTGTCTAATTTTATTGTATAAAACAAACTGCCACCATAATTACTATTAGAAAGTAATATTGACCCATCACTATATATTTCTTCTACAACAGCAACATGCCCTATATTAGTAGAATAATTAACAAAACATGCTATATCCCCTAGACTTGGTGTTTGCTCTCTTGCATAGCCATCTGCATAATAATACCAGTCTGTAGCATTGTTTATACACAAAGTTGGTTTAGTATCAAGTAATTCATACCATCTTCCCCAAGCGTAACAAGTACAATTTGGTAGTCCATATGAAGATTTATAAAATATATTATCTGAATAATAATATTTATTATCTTTCGTAGGTGCTTCTAGTCTTTTTTGAAATTCACTCAATTTTATTTTCCTCCTTTTTTGAAATTAAGTTTTCATCTTCTGACTGTGAACTCTTTTTGGTAAAATAATATGTTATAACCATAGAAGTGACATTACTAAAAAGTAAAAAAAGTTTTTCTTCTATTATTCCATTAGTTATTACAAGTATTATAAGTATTACTTCTAATGTCATAACAAGTGTTAAAGTTATAATTGACTTTAAATCAATTAACCTTTTTATTTCCTTTCGCATTACACCACCTAATTTATGCATATTTTATGCATATTATATTATATTCTCTACCTCTATTTTAGTGCAAATATTAATAACAAAAATTATACTATGTATTTTATACATACACTTTAAAGTAATCATTTAAATAAAAAATGGAATATTATAAATATTCCATTTCTTATTAATATCTAGTGATATTTGACTGTACTTTTGATATATCCGATATCTTAGCAGCAAAATAAGGTAACGCTTTTTCTTTCTCTTTTAAGAAAATAAAGAATGTATCGTCAACTAAAAAATCTCTTTTTTCTTTTATGTCTTCTACAATAGCGGCCTTATTTACAATCATACCAGCTTCACTTTTTATTTTACCACCTTTTTCATCTAGTGAAAATTTAATTGTTTGTAGTGCTTTACCAATTACATATTGTCTGCCATCTGCAAACAGAAATGGCTTTTGTTCAATTTCTTTTAATTCTGCAATTACATTTAAATCTATATCAGGAATTTTAACTTTTTCACCTTTTGTAACATTTTTATTTCCAGTGTATTTTTGAGAATTTTCATCTATTTTTTTATATACATCATAAAAATTATCCTCTTCATTACCACGTGATATTATAACCTCATCATTTGATTTAGTAATAAGTTTTATAGCAAAATTAGTAGAAGAGTTATAATATAACACTTTTACCTGATCCATTACTGCACTTTTTGTAGAATTATCAATACCAAAGTATTTAACATTTTTATATTCACAAAATTTATCACTTTTAAGCCTTGTAAACACCTTAGGAAATTCAAAATCTTTTTTTAGCATTGAGTACAAAAAGTAATTTTCATCAGAAGAGTTTTCAAAATCAAAGCTATCTAGTATATCACTTGTTTCATTAAATTTTAGTTTTATATCTCTTTTTATCTTGTCTTTTAATTCATAAGAAGGAACACCATAAATCTTATAATAACTATCTTCTGATATATTAGATGTATCAAATGTTTCCTTATTTAAATTTTCTACTAACCTTATCTGAGGGGTAAAGACAATATCTTGTTTTACTAAATCGTTTTTTAAATCATTCCATATTAAATTGAATGTGCCACACCAAGCAGTATTGTCACTAATTTTATCTTCTAGTGATAAGACTATGTCTATATCAGATTTATGACTTAATATATCATTTTTATTTTTATTTAAAAATAAAAATAAAGAAATTATAACTAAAACCACCAGTAAAATAGATAGTAAAATTATAAATATTTTTTTCATTTGATTACCTCCTACCTATGACTATATTATATAAAAAATATAAAAAAAAAGCAATAGAAAAACTATCGCTTTTTTTTGGCTCCTCTTGTTGGACTCGAACCAACGACCTATCGGTTAACAGCCGAGCGCTCTACCGACTGAGCTAAAGAGGAA
>CAKPJL010000005.1 GCA_934162655.1 uncultured Clostridia bacterium
TAATTAGGAGGTCTACAAATGTATAATAGTATTGGTAAACGAGATATATTAATTTTCCCTAAATTTGATAATATGAATATAATTGATGGAATTAGAAATAAATACGATAGATTAGCAAATTTAGTAGAGCCACATATAACTCTAGCTTTTCCTTTTAAGGATAAAATAAGCAACAATGATTTAATTAATAAATTATCATCGTTACTAAAAAATTACCATCCTTTTGATGTTACTTTTAAAGGAGTTTCTTTATCTGATGATAATTATATTTTATTAAATTGTATAAAAGGAGATAAAGAAATCTTAAAATTACACGATGATATATATATGGGAATAATCCCCCATCATTTAAGAAAATCAATACAGTACATTCCACATATAACGCTTGGTCAAGCTGATAATTTAGAAGATTTTCCTAGTTTCAATCATGAATTCATCACTACAATTGATGAAGTTTCTATTGAATTTATAGGTGAAAATGAAGAATCTATTATTATTAAAAATATAAAATTAGGAGAAATATCATGAATAATTTAGAATATTTAAATAAAATTTTGGAAATTAAAATAGATAGACCTCTAGGTAGTAAACATCCTAAGCATGGTTTTATTTATCCTGTAAATTATGGATATATTCCAAATACAATAAGTGGAGATGGTGAAGAATTAGATGCTTATGTTCTAGGAGCTTATGAACAATTAGAAACTTTTACTGGGAAATGTATTGCAATAATTCACAGAACTAATGATAATGATGACAAACTAGTTATTGTGCCAGAAAGTAAAACATTTACTAACGAAGAAATTAAAGTATTAACTGATTTTCAAGAACAATATTTTAAAAATATCATTTTAAGACCTGATAATTATATAAATTGGAATGAAAATATTCCTGAGTTATCTGTAACTAATTTAGAAAACAGCTTAAACTTTTATAAAACTGCCGGATTTAAAATAGAATATGATAGACCAGAAAATAATTTTGCATTTATTTCTTTAGGCAATATTCAATTTATGTTACAAGAGCTATCTGATAATGATAAGTGGAATGTAGGAGAATTAAAATATCCTTTCGGTAATGGAATAAACTTTCAATTAGAAGTTGAAAATGTTAATGAAATATATAATAATTTTAAAAGTAATAGTTATACAATAACTTTCGACATTGAAGAAAATTGGTATAGACAAGACGATAAAATGTTAGGAAATAAAGAATTTTTAATACAAGATCCTGATGGGTATTTACTAAGATTTATGCAAGATTTAGGTAAAAAATAAGCATAAAAAAACAAATAAATTGTATACAGTAAATATATGAAAATATATGAAAAAATAATCTAAACAATTTATTAAGGATATAAAACTGGTAAGAAAAGTTATGATGAATTTGATGAATGGTTAGATAGTAAAAATTAAAGAGCATTTTATCTTGCTCTTTAATTTTTGCTTTTATTCAAATCTAATATCTTCTTCTGATTTATTGTAAATTTCCAACTTATTATCTATTTCTATTTTTTCAGCCAACCAATGATTTAAAAAACATCTCTGTATAAATTCATCTATCCTATTTTGTCCATTAATTTCTTTTAATGTTACAACTAGTCCATATTTTATTTTATCTCTATTGTTTCTATTATTAAATCGATATGTTCTTATTAATTTTATACCCCATAATTTATTTTTATATGATTTTCTCTCTCCGTTTTGCATACTATATTTCTCTTTTATACATTTAGAATTATCCCATTTTCTAAATTCGTTTCTAGATCTTTTTTCGTTAACATATGTTCCGATTTCTCCTTGTCCATCATTATTTATAGGTTTAATTCCTTCTTCATTTTTTAGCCTACCTATTTTTAAGTCTATCTCTTCATTTGTATAATCAACACCTTGTTCTCTACTACATGTTGTAAAATAACACATTGTAGCTTTAACTATGAATGGATATTTATCATCATGAATTGGTATTGGTAATGTATAGTTATAGGTCTCATATTTTTCAACATACCCAGACATAACAAACCTAATCTCATCATTTTTAGATTTTATTATATCATTAATATCTATTGGTACTACCCCATGTCCTATCAGTTCTATTTCTTCCTCTTTATATTTATTTCCCCACTTTTCAGCTGAATCTATTATAAGTGCTTTTGCTTCTTCTCTTGAAAATCCTAATATATGTATCAAATATGCCACCTTTCTTGCAATCCAAGGCGCAGCAAAAGAAGTACCAGACTCAAGATATTCTACATTATTAGCTCCAACTGTATTTATACATTCATTAATAGAAGTAGAATCACCGCCATAATAACTCACATCTGGTTTTATATAAAATGATAATACTGGTCCTTTTCTTGAATAAGTAGTAGGTTTATCTAAGCTATTAACTGAATTTACAACTAACGCATTTACAGAATCAGCTGGCGAAGCAATTTTTAAACTGTTTTTTGTGTTCTTTCTGTCATTTGTTCCTGCTATTATAAAAATAACATCATTGTCAGTCTGTATTTTATCAAGTAAATATGCAATTGGCGAAATAAAATTCTCTTCAATTTCAACATTAGCACCTAAAGACAAATTCCATACTTTTATGTCTCTATTTTCAATAACAATATCATTAATTTGTTTAATAATATTAAATGCACTAAATCCATAATGTAATGCAACTCCAAAATGTCTTACTTTAAATCTCCCACAATTATCATTTAATTTTGGATTTAATGCTGGACCATCCACTATTATTGATGATACTTTTGTTCCATGTTGATAATTTAATATATTTTCAACGTCCGGTAAATTATCATCTAACATATTTTTTGATTTTACCCATTTTGAAAAATATGTTTTATCATCAAATAATGTATCTATTACTCCAATGGTTGGTTCATTGCTTGGATCTGGAATCAGCCTTCCGAATTTATTATCGTTTATTATAACATCTTCTTTGTTAATTGTCGAAAAATCTTTTACTGTCATTGATATTAGATATGGAGCTTTAGATTTAATTAAATCTATTTCATCTTTTTCTAATAAAACTGTGTTATTCTCAAATATTCTATTTCCAACTATATTAATATTTAAACTTTTTAATAATTTAATTGTCTCTGTTCTTGTATCAAATAACGATACTATACTTCGTTCATTATAACTTCTACCGTTGTTGTCTAATCCTAAATACTCAATATAAAATGAATCTACGACTAAATTTTTGAATCTACTACAACTCATTTCATATTTTTCCGGAAAATTTTCAGCATTTATTTTATCAATTTCTTCAAATGATAATTTTCCTTTATATTCTTGGTTTAATATTTTTATTGCTTTATTTAGTTCCTCTATTGAATTAGTAATAGTTTCTTTTTTTACATAATGAGTAATAACATGTTTTTTATCATTTGTATATCTAGCTCCTACAACAGATTCATTTGGTGGATTTCCAGTTTCATATAATATACCTGCAATTCTATTTGTTTTTGAAATCATACGATTATAATGGACACTTATTAATGCCCCCTCAAAATAGTTTTGTGTTGCCCAAAATTTTGCTAACTCTTGTAATTCATTAACTCTTGCAAGTAAAGTTTCAACTGAAACTGTTCCATTAGATGAAATATTTCTACTTCCAATATTTCTATCAAAGTTTTTACTTTGAAATTGACCCTTTAATCTTAAAATACTATTCATTTCCACTCCTTAATTTATTTGCTACATTACTTTTTGAAACTCCTGTCAAAATTTCTATTTCTCTTACAGTAAAACCGCTCTTTTTTTAATTCTTCCAACTTCATATCTTCATCATTTGCTCTAATAGAATAAAATAGCCTTTTTAAATAGTCATAAGGTTTTGATATATCACTAAATGCAATAGAAGTTTTAATTATATTTTTAAGTTCTCCAGGATATGGAATATTTTTAGATAAATTTAATATTTTATAAAACAATCTCTTGTTTTTTCTAAGATTAGGATAATTTGATAAGTATTTATCTAACATAAATTCTGAAATCTTTATTAAATCTTCCCTTTCATATTTATTGAAAGAAATAACGGTATCAAATCTTCTTGATAAAGCTTTATCTATAGATTTATATAAATTTGTAGTTGCTATTAATACTACATTCTTATTTAAATTATCTAATTCTTTTATTATTGATGATGTGACTCTTCCCATTTCTCTTAAATCATTTGAATTTATTCTATCTAGTGCAATAGCATCAATTTCATCAAAAAGAATTAATGCTTTTTTAGGATTTGGTAAAGAATTTATTTCTTCAAATAGTTCTTTTATATTTTTTGAAGTTTGTCCTAATTTACTATCAATTACATAATTAAATTCTACTGAAAATAAGTCTCTATCCAATATTCGAGCGATTTGTTTTACTGTTTCAGTTTTTCCTGTTCCTGGCGCTCCTTCAAAAAGAAATTTATTCATTTTTAAATTTCCATTAATAGCATTTATAATTCCTATAGTTTCTTCTTCTAATTTTTCTGGCAAAAACAAACTATCATTTGTAATAATAACTTTTTCAAGAAAGTTTGTATTGTATCCAAATTCTTGTGGTAAGAGTACATTAGTATTAGATACTAATCCTAATATATACTCTGATAATTGATAATCTCCATCTTTTTCAAATTCTCGAGCAATTGTTCCTGCTTGCTTGATGAAACCATCATTATCATTTTCAAAATGTAATTTTATTAAATTTAAAACATCTTTTTTTTTCATACGTAAACCTCCTATTACATACTATCATTCATGTGGACAAAAATCAATATAATTGGACAAAGTTTTTTACATTTTTCTATTGTTTTTTGTTAACTGCTATGTTACAATATCAATAGTTAACAATTGTATTCTCCCCACCCATTAAGTAACTCGAAAGGAGGTGAAACAGAGTAATGGCCGGGAGTATTGAAAAAAGAGGAAAAGATAGTTACAGGCTAATAGTTTGTCATGGTTTTAATTTAGATGGAAAGCCTATACGTCATACAAAAACTATTCATGGAACTAAAGCACAAGCTAAAATTGAACTTGCAAAGTTTGTTGCTGAAGTAGAACAAGGTACAGTTATTGAAGGTAAATCAATAACATTTAAAGAGTTTACTGAAATTTGGAAAAGAGATTATGGCTCTAAAGAATTAGCACCTTCTACTTATAGAAGATATTTAGGAATGTTAGAATCTAGAATCCTACCTTATCTTGGACATTTTAAACTAGATAAGATCAAACCAACTGATATAATGAAGTTCCATGATATGTTGGATAAAGATACTCAAATAAGACGTATTAAATGTAACAATGGCTATAGAACATTAAAACCTTTATCTCAAAAAACTATATTAGAACACCATAGACTAATTAGAGCCATGCTACACAAAGCAGTATATTGGCAATTATTATTTACTAATCCATGTGAAAGAGTTCAAGCACCTAGAAGTAGAAAAGCAAAAAGAAAATATTATGATGATAAACAATGCAAAGTTCTTCTTTCAAACCTTAATAAATTGTCTACAGATAACATTAAGTATAAAACAGCAATAACTTTAACATTGTTTACTGGAGTAAGGCTTGGTGAACTTATGGGATTAGAATGGTCTGACATTGATTTCACAAACGGAATTGTTAGTATTAATAAATCAAGTCAATATTTATCTGATAAAGGTGTCTTTACAAAAACACCTAAAACAGAAAGTTCAATAAGAGATGTTGCAATTCCAGATTTTGTTGTTTCTTTGCTTGAAGAATATAAATCATGGTATGAAGATCAAAAATCAATTTACAACGAATTATGGATTAATTCAGATAGGTTATTTGTTCAGTCAGATGGTAAGCCTATGCACCCATCTACTATTAGTAAATGGTTTGTTAAGTTTGTTAAAGAAATTGGTCTACCTGTAATTAATTTTCACGGTTTAAGGCATACAAATGCTACTTTGCTAATATCGCAAAATATAGATGTAGCAGTTGTTGCTGCAAGACTAGGTCATGCACAAATTACTACAACATTTAATTTTTATGTGCATCCTATCATTTCCCACAATAAGAGTGCAGGAAATGTATTACAAAATTTATTAATACCAAACTAAAACTACTTTTTTCAATAAATCACAAAATTACTTTGTCGGAAGAAAATCAGTAAAAAGCAATTTACAAATTCCCATGTTTTTTACTGATATATATAGTCTTTTGAGGAATAAAAAAGTTAAAATACTTCCCAATTATTCCCCAATTTGACATAAGAGTGCTATTTAAAAGCATTATCGCAACCATTCTAAATGCATAAAAAAATACCCACAGTCATTGAAACTGTAAGTATTTATTCTTTGGTTGCGGGGGATAGACTCGAACTATCGACCTTCGGGTTATGAGACCTATGGGTAACAAACATCCAAAGCATGGATTTATTTATCCAATAAATTATGGTTATGTATCTAATACAGTAAGTGGTGATGGTGAAGAATTAGATGCTTATGTTTTAGGAGTTTATGAACCATTAGATACTTTTACTGGAAAATGTATTGCAATAATTCATAGAACAAATGATAATGATGATAAATTAATTATTGTTCCTGAAAATAAAACATTTACCAATGAAGAAATTAAGGTTTTGACTGATTTTCAAGAACAGTATTTTAAAAGTACAATTTTAAGACCTAATGATTATATAAATTGGAATGAAAATATTCCTGAGTTATCAGTAACCAATTTAGAAAACAGCTTAAACTTTTATAAAACTGCCGGATTTGAAGTAAAATATAATAGACCAGAAGATAAATTTGCATTCATAACTTTAAACAATATTCAATTTATGTTACAAGAGTTATCTGATACTGATAAATAGAATGTTGGAGAATTAAAATATCCTTTCGGTAATGGAATCAATTTTCAATTAGAAGTCGAGGATGTTGATAAAATATATAATAATTTTAAAAATAACAATTACGCAATAACTTTTGATATTGAAGAAAATTGGTATAGGCAAGATAATAAAATGTTAGTAAATAAAGAATTTTTAATACAAGACCCTGATGGATACTTATTAAGATTTATGCAAGATTTAGGAGAAAAATAAGTATTAAGTGCTTATTTTTTATTGATATCAAAAAAACACCATATAAAAAAACTTTATATGGTGTTTTATATTAGAGTCAAAACAAGGCTTTTAAAACTTCCCTTTTGACATCTAATACTATGCCGAAATCCATAAAGGAAAACTTCTTTCCTTTAAGCTTGCTTTCAAGATGATTCCGCATTATTTCAGTAACATCTTTTGATGTAACCGAACGAATAATTGGAAGTAAATCGAGCTGGTATTTTTCGCCGTTAGAATCCATAAATTCTGCCAGATAACACATTTTGCCCGTATTTTCTTTTATCCATTTGCATTCTTTAAGTGTTAATTCTTTCATTACTTTCTCCTCCTAAATTTTTACTTGGATTTTTTAAAATATGAATCATTATATCATATTTTATGTAATCTTTCAATAGTTATTACAAAATAAGAGCCTATTTTTTAAAAATAGACTCTTTTTTATTTATTCATTAATCTAAAAATCCAATCAAACATAACACTTCCAAGCCAACTACAAAAAGTAATATATATATCTATTATAATATCTGCTTTTACAAACATTAATATTATAGCCCCTATTACTATAAAAGGACCAAACGGAATATAACTTCCACCATCTTTTTTCTTTGTAATTAAAAGCACGCCACCTATAACAGCTCCAAATACAAAAGATACTAGTGCTATAACTATAATATACTTTAATCCAAAAAATAGTCCAAGTGAAGCCATTAACTTAACGTCTCCAAATCCCATTCCCTCTTTTTTAAATATCAATAGTGCTAGGAGTCCAAGTAACCAAAAAATTAGTCCACCGGCAAGTGCCCCAAGTAAATAAGACCACCATGAGGACAAATTTACCAGTAAATTTACCACTCCACAAAGTGAAATTATTATATGGACTTCATCTGGAATCAACTGAAATCTATAATCTATGGAAAACACAAGCATTAGAGCAAATATTATTATCATATAAAAATATATGCTATACACATTTCCAATAAAATATACTAAGCTATTATATAAAACTAACAATATTAAAGAATATTTAAAATCAATTTTAAAGTCACTATCAAGCCCATTAAAGAACTCCTTATATGTTATTTCCTCTTTTACTACTGGGGGCATTTTTTTTACTAATTGTCCAAGCATTTGACCAAGCACAATAGCAACAACACTTACAATTAAATATGGCAATATAACGCTAAAACTCACTACTTACTTTCCTTTCCTATTTCCCTTTTATAATATTTTTTAAGTATCCATCTTTCAAGTGGCCTCTTTACTTTAGTAACAATTATTTCCTTTTCAGCTATAGGACAAACTAACACCGTTTTTATTCCAAATCTATTTCCACCCCATATATCAGTAAATAGTTGATCACCAACCATCAAGATATTTTCTTTTTCAACTTGCATTTCATCCAAAACTACTTTTTTAAATCCTCTTTTAAAAGGTTTTGATGCATTATAATGATACTTCATTCCAAGCTCTTTTGCTACTCTTTTTACTTTTTTACCCATTGCGGAATTACTTAATATATGTAGCTTTACACCCTTTGAAGCTATATATTCTGTCCATTTTTTTAACTTATCACTATATTTATAGTTGTTATCTACAAGAGTATTATCCATATCAAATAAAATAAGTTTTATATTTTGCCCAATAATTAAATCAAACGGTATACTTTCAACATCTGGATAAACATATGTTGGATAAAATCTATCAAAAAAGGTCTTATTTTCTACATTTTTTTTCATATTTAACACCTCTTATTTCAAATTTATTAATATACATTTTACTATATATAAAATCATTTTTCAATCGATTTTATGAAATATTTAAATATTCTAAATCTTGATACTAAGTATTGGTTTTTTATGTAATCTATTGATTTTGAATCACATATATGTTATAATATTAAGTATGAGTAAACCAAACTCAAAAATAAATATTTTTGGAGGACAAAAAAATGAAAAAAATTATAAGGCTTTTTACATGCGTGATCGCAACATCTCTTTTAGCTTCTTGTGCGGCAGAGACTAAAGAAGATTCACCCATTGTTACAAGCCCAGAGACGACATCTTCGATAACTACAACACAGCCGACTACTACAAAAGAATTTATAACTACGACTCAAGAAAAAGTCGAAAATGTGATTACCACATTCGATATTGATGTTCCACAGACTGATATATCAGAAGAAATAAATACTCAGATTGAGAAAGATGCAGAACCTCAAAAATACGATGATAAGGACTTATTTAGCATTTGTGGTACTATTACGAATTCTGTAAACATGCGGTCTACCCCTAATACCCAAAGCGATGAAAATATAATAAAGGTACTTTCTCCGGGAACTAAGGTAATTGCAACTAACTTAAATATCCAAAATGGATTTGTAAAAATTCATTTTGGCCAAGATGTTGGCTACGTTGTAAGTGACTACTTAGAATTAAGCAAAGTAGAACTTTTTGCGGCAAAGGATACCTCAATTGATAATGTTGTAATAGAATGCGGAGAAAGCGTTGTATTATATGAGGGTGAAGCAAATACTTTTTACGATGAAGGCTACAATCTGGTTAGTATAGAAAGAAGTGACTTTTTAGAAAAGTCAGAATTCTTAAAGACAAGACTCGATTGTGCTACAAAAGAGCTTGTTACTTCTTTTTACACTTATTATTCATATGAAGAAAAATATGAAACAAAAGGATACAATATTGACCTTTGTTGCACAGAAGTAACAACAATAATTCCTTCTGGAAAAAACTTCAATTGGTTTGAGGTTGTAGGTAACACAGGAAAAGAAGAAGGATACAAACTTGCAAATACATTCTCAGGCGGCAAGGTAGTACCTGGTTACGGTGGCGGTGTGTGTCAAGTTGCCTCTACAATTTACAACTGTGTTTTAAACTTAAATATGGGGGTAATAGAACGTCATCCTCATGGAATGGCAGTAAGCTATGTTGACTGGTATAACGGTAAAGATGCCACAGTAGGTGATATTGGTGGTCCAAACCTAATATTTAAGAATAATCTAGGATATGATCTGTATATTAAAGCCTACACAGAAGAGGCTCCTCAAAACGATATTACCACTCGTGGTAAATTAATTGTGGAGTTTTATAAACTTACATGGTAAAAACTATTAATGCATCCAATTTTTTGGATGCATTTTTTATTTATGTTCTTATAGATTTTTTTTAAATAATATGATATACTATTATGCGTAAATGTTATTTTATAAAGGTTGTGAGTTATATGGATAATAAAAATGTTTATGATATATTAAAAGAAAGAGATTTAATAAAACAAATTATATATGAAGATGAATTTAAAGAACTAGTTAAAAATAAAAAAACTTCTGTATATTTAGGAATTGACCCAACGGCTGATAGCATTCATATTGGACACTTTATACCACTTATGTTAATGTCATATTTTCAAAAATGTGGTCATACTCCTATTATATTAGTTGGTGGAGGAACAGCTTTAATTGGTGATCCTAGTGGTAAAACTGATATGAGAAAAATGTTAACAAAAGAAGACATATCAAGAAATGTAGACAAAATAATAAAACAAGTCAGTCGTTTTGTTTCATTCGAAGGTGAAAATGCAGCAAAAATAGTAAATAATGGTGATTGGATACTTGACCTAAATTATATGGATTTTATAAGAACATATGGAATACATTTTAATGTAAATACTATGCTTTCTGCTGAATGTTTTAAACAACGTATGGAACGCGGAGGGCTTACATTTTTCGAGCTTAACTATATGCTTATGCAAAGCTATGATTTTTTAAAATTATATGAGCAATATAACTGCCAAATAGAAATTGGCGGAGATGACCAATGGTCAAATATGATTGCAGGCGTTAATTTAATTAGAAAATTACATAAACAAGGAAGTTTTTGCGTTACATGTCCTCTTTTACTAAACAAAGATGGTATAAAAATGGGTAAGACAGTAAACGGTGCTTTATGGCTTGATAGCGAAAAAACATCTCCATACGAATTCTACCAATATTGGAGAAATATAGATGATAAAGAAGTATATGATGTTCTTCGCATGTTAACTTTTTTACCAATGGATGAAGTAAAAAGACTCTCTTTGCTTGAAGGTGAAAAGATAAATGAAGCAAAAAAAATAGCTGCATTTGAAATAACAAAACTTATACATGGTGAAGATGCAGCAATAAATGCCAAAAAATCAGCAGAGGAACTATTTGAAAACTCTAACATTGCAGAAAATATGCCAACTGTTGAAATAAAAAAAGAAGATATTCAAGATTCTGGATTATCTATTGTTGATAGCTTGATTATAACAAGAATTGTACCTTCAAAAGGTCAGGCAAGAACACTTATTGAACAAGGTGGTATTTCTATTAATGATAAAAAAATAACTGATGTTAAACACTTAATTTCTAGTTTAGATTTTAAAAATGGATATATAATAATAAAAAAAGGTAAAAAAGTTTATATTAAGTTACAGTTAATCTAATTTATGAAAGAAGTGATGATATGTTATATACAGTTGGTGAAGAAATATTTAATGCAGTAACCCATGGTATAGGTGCTCTACTCTCAATTGCTGCATTAGTTATAATGATTATATTTACTAGCCTTTATGGTAATATATGGCAAATTGTTAGTGTCTCTATATATGGTGGAACTCTTGTTATACTATATACCATTTCAACAATTTATCATTCACTTACACATGTAAAGGCAAAAAAAGTCTTTCAAATACTTGACCATTCTGCTATATATTTACTTATTGCAGGAACTTATACTCCATATACACTTGTACTATTAAGGCAAGAAAGTATAAAAGGATGGATACTGTTTGGAGTAATATGGGGACTTACTATTTTAGGAATAATTCTTACATCTTTGTTTATGGAAAAACTATTTAAAATTGAGGTTTTTACTTTTTTAATAATGGGATTTTCAATACTTTTTGCTCTTCCCGAGATGATTAATTATTTTAATTTATATAGTAACAATTTAATGGGTATATTTTGGTTAGTATGTGGTGGTATTTTATACGCAACTGGCTGTATATTTTATAAAATAAAAAAAATTAAATACTTCCATTCGATATTTCATATCTTTGTTTTACTTGGAAGTATATGCCATTTTATATCAATAATGTTTTATGTACTTTGAGTTTTTAGGGGAAAAAAATGAATAATAAACTGATGATTTTTATAATTATATTACTAATAGTTTTATCAATTGTTGGAATAAAATATTTAAGCATTATAATAAACTATGATTCAGATAGCCAAAAATACTTTCCTATAACAGAGGAAGAAAAGAATTTTATTTTAAATTTCTATTACTATAAAAAAGTTCCAAATGAAAAACAAACAGAAAAAATATTTAATCAATTAGAAGGTAAAATAGACTTGAGTAAAAAAACTATCGACATGCTAGAAGTTTACAGAGTAGCAAGAAAATATTATAAAGATGATTTTAAAGTCATAGAATATAAACATCCTAATTTCTTAGTAAATAAATTTTATACTATATCACTAAATTTTTCTAATGGTTATAAAAAGACTTTGTTAATTGAAAACATAAATAACAAAAAAGTAGTTTTTAGTGAAAACAATTATAATGATTAGTTTATTAAAAAGAGTAAAAAAACCAAGATTAAACTAGGTATTGTACAAATACTATTACAAAAAAGAATAAAATATTTCTGATTATTATAAGTTTATAAAAGTTCTGAAACACTTATTATAAGTAATTTCAGAACTTTAATTTTGGTGACCCATACGGGAATCGAACCCATGATTCGGCCTTGAGAGGGCCGCGTCTTAACCGCTTGACCAATGGGCCACATATACATTTATTATAACATACTTTTTTTAATTAGTAAACAGTTTATCTAAAATTTAATTTTATAAACCAATAAAACGAATATATTTAATTAATTTACACAAAACATATTTAGGTGATATATATTGGAAAAAATTTATCATAAATATAGCAAATATAATAGTTCCCAAATATTAACTATATATGTCGAATATCCAGACAGTTATGAATTTTCACTAGATTTTCAAACATTAAAAAAGAATGCAAAATCTCTTGCAAATAAGATTAGAGAATATGCTTTTAAAAATATTGGAACGGTAAGTAATCAAACAGCCCTTCTAGTTCTCAACGGAGTTGTTGTAGGAACTATTTTGCTTACTTCATTAAATTCCAAATTACAATCTAGGCAAATAACAAACTTAACAAATAAGAATGAAGGAGAAATGTCTGTATCTACAATTAATAACATAGATAATGAAATCCAAGAAATGACTTATACTAAACAACTAGAAGAAGAAAAAAATGATATTGTAAATACATCTATCAATCCAAATGCCACAAATAAAACGCAAACTAAGAATTCAAATACCACAAACACAAATTCAAAAACACAAAAACCAAATGCTAGTAGTTCTAATTCCAACTCTCAAAACACAAATTCATCTTCTACTCCCCCACAAGAAACAAATGAAAAACAAGTTTCAGTAAGGTTAGCATCTGGTCAAGTTTTATCTATATCACTTGAAGACTATGTTGTAGGCGTGGTGGCTTCTGAAATGCCAGCCTCATTTAATATAGAAGCACTAAAAGCTCAATCGGTAGCAGCAAGAACTTATGCATTAAAGAGATCTAATACGACACTTAGTGCCACAACATCAGATCAAGTTTATAAAACAGTGGATCAGCTAAAGGCAATGTGGGGAAATTCATTTAACACATATTATAACAAAGTAAAAAACGCAGTAAATGCTACAAGAGGAAAGTATATTACCTATAATGGAACATATATAGATGCCTTATATTTTTCTACAAGCAATGGAAAAACAGAAGATCCAGTATATGTCTGGGGAAAAAGCTATCCTTATTTGAAAAGTGTGGATAGTCCCTATGATACTTCTCTTCGTTCTTATTCTTATACTACATCTATTCCACTAGCAACTTTCAATAAAAAATTAGGTGTAAATGTATCAGATAATTCTCAGATTAATATATTAAGTAAAACCACAGGAAATAGAATAAACCAGATCTCAATTGGTGATAAAACTTTTACAGGAGTAAAGGTTAGAACACTCTTAGGTCTGCGTTCAGCAGATTTTGACATATCAATTTCCAACAGTACCGTTACAATTTCTACACATGGTTTCGGACATGGTTGTGGAATGAGCCAATATGGTGCAAATGAAATGGCTAAGCAAGGAAAAAGTTATATTGAGATACTAAAGTATTATTATACTAATGTAGAAATAAAAGGTTAGATATTTTCTAACCTTTTATCTTTCATCACTTGTCATATTCTTTTTAAATACAATACCTGAAATTACCAAGATTATAATCATGTACATTAAAAATACAATAACATTTTTTAGTGTTATGATTCTTATATTATTTTGCATGACTCCCTTTACTATATTTACGCACGCTTCAAATGGTAAATATTCACATATTTTAGAAAATAAGTTTCCTACCAATTCTTTTGGAAAATACATACCACTAGTGAAACATACTAATTGAACTATAATACTTGAAATTCCGGAAGCTGCTTTATCAGAGAATACACTTCCTATAAGTATTCCTATTGAAATAAATAGTATAGATATAAAAAGTGAAATAAAAATAGCATATATAATATTTATACTAAAACTTAATCCTAAAATAATTGAAAGTAAAAAAAACAATACATTTTGTATAATTACTAATAATAATATAGAAAATATATATCCTAATATATACTCTGTTGTTTTCATTGGACTAACACACAACCTAACTAAAAAGGATGTTTTTCTATCTTTTGATACTAATATGGCCGTAAACATTTCAATAAATGAAAAACCAAATATAATTATACCAGGAGTAAAATTTTCAATTTTATAAGAATCACTTGGAATATTAAATTGTTGAAATATAAAAAGTAGAAACATAGGTAGTATTATAGCAAATATAACGCTAAGTGGATCTCTTATTATCTCTTTAAAATTTCTTTTTACAAAATTAAGAATTACCATAAGTATCTCCTCCTGTGACAATTGATATAAAAGCATCTTCAAAATTTTTAGTATTAGTTTTTTCTATGATATAACTGGTTGTTCCTACACACATTAAGTTTCCTTTATTTATTATTCCAACTCTATCTGATAGTTTTTCTGCTTCTTCCATATAATGAGTCGTAAGAATTATAGTAGTATTACTTTTTATTTTATTAATTATTCTCCATAGTTCTTGCCTTGCTATTACATCAAGTCCTAATGTAGGCTCATCTAAAAATAGTATTTTTGGACTATTAATTAGTGAGATAGCAATAGAAAGCTTTCTTTTCCATCCACCAGAAAGTTTTTTTGCCTTTTTATTTAATACCTCATCCAAACTAAATTCCTTTATTAAAGTTTTAATTCTCTCATCCTTATTTTCAATATTATATACCCCTGCCATAAATTCTAGATTTTCTTTTACAGTTAAATTTTCTGCAACAGCATTCTCCTGTGGTGATATATTTAAAAGTCTTTTTATTTTTTGTGGATCTCTTAAAATATCATAATTATTAATCCTAACCGTTCCAGAAGTCGGCAAAATAAGTGTTGAAAGTATCTTTATAAGTGTGGTCTTTCCAGCACCATTAGTTCCTAAAAGTGCAAAAATTTCCCCATCTCTAATTTCTAGATTTATATTATTTAATGCAATAGTGCCTTTATAACTTTTACACAAATTTTTTATGGTTATCAAATATATCCCCTCACTTTTTTGGAAACACTTTGTTTGAAAGTTCATCTTGAATACTATCTGCTTTTACAAGTGCTATACCTTGATTTTTATCACAAAGAACTATTATAGAGTCGCCTGTATTAATTAAGAACATATCTCTTACTTCCTTTGGAATTACTATCTGTCCTTTTTCCCCTACCTTACATATTCCCACATATTTATCTTTATTCATATATTCCTCCTTTATGTTATACTTGTTATACTTTTCATACTTATTATACTTTATATTATTAAAAATGTCAATCTTATTCATATGTTAATAAAAGTAAGTATTCACATAAAAGCTACTTATGATTTTTAAAATTGTCAGATTTATAGTGAAAAATAATGAATTTTGTCTAATATTATGATAAAATAGTTTTTACAAATACATAGATTTGTGTTCCCTAAAGGAGAGAAACATGAAAAAAGTTATTATAATTGGTGCTGGACCAGCGGGTTTAACCGCCGCATACGAATTATTAAAAGATAATAAAGAAGGATATGATGTAACTATACTAGAAGAAAGCGATTGTATAGGTGGAATATCCAAAACTGTTAACTATAAAGGAAATAGAATGGATATAGGTGGGCATAGATTCTTTTCTAAAGATAAAAGAATTATGAATTTTTGGGAAGAATTAATGCCTATACAGAAGGAAAAATCACTTGAAACAATAGATTTAAGTATTAACAATACATTAAAAGAAAATTTGGTAAATACTAAACAATCTGATAAAGTCATGCTAGTAAGAAATAGAGTTTCAAGAATATATTATCTAAAAAAATTTTTTGATTATCCAATAACAATGAAAAGAGAAACTTTTAAAAATATGGGAATTGCTAAAACAATGAAAGCTGGATTTAGTTATTTAAAAACAATATTTATTAAAAGAAAAGAAGATTCATTAGAAAATTTTTATATCAATAGATTTGGAAAAACACTATATCAAATGTTCTTTGAAGAATATACCGAAAAGTTATGGGGAAGACATCCTTCACAAATATCAGCTGATTGGGGGGCTCAAAGAGTAAAAGGGCTATCAATAAAAACTGTAGTAAAAGATATGTTTTGTAAAGGATTAAAAATAAAAAAAAGTGACAAAGTAGAAATATCACTAATAGAAGAGTTTTGGTATCCTAAGTTTGGGCCTGGTCAGCTTTGGGAAACTTTAGCTGACAAAATTGAAAAATTGGGTGGAAAAATATTAAAATGTCATAGAGTAAAAAATATTATTATTGATAACGATAAAATAAAATCTGTTATATGTAATATAGATAACAAAGATATAATTTTTCATGGAGACATTTTTATATCTTCTATGCCATTAAAAGATTTAATAAACGGATTTTTAGGACAAGAAATCCCTTTAAGCATAGTCCAGATAGCAAATGGTTTACCCTATGTTGATTTTCAAACTGTAGGTTTACTAGTAAAGAAATTGAAACTTGAAAATAAAACAAATATAAAGACATTAGGTAACATCATTCCAGATTGTTGGATATATGTACAAGAACCAGAAGTAAAAATGTTACGCTTTCAAATATTTAACAATTGGTCGCCTTATTTAGTAAAAGATGTTTTAAATACAGTTTGGTTGGGACTAGAATATACATGTCAAGAAAATGATGATTTTTGGAATATGAGCGAGGAAGAATTTTCAAATTTTGCAATAAATGAGTTAGTCAGTATGCAAATTATTGACAAAGAAGATGTAATAGATTTTCACAGGGAAAAAATAAAAAAAGCTTATCCTTCATATTTTGATACTTATGCAAGAATTGATCAATTAATAAAATACTTAAATAAGTTTGAAAATTTATATTGCGTAGGTAGAAATGGACAACATAGGTATAATAATATGGATCATTCAATGGCAACATCAATAGAAGCCGTAAAAAATATTAAATTAGGTATAAGTTGTAAAGATAACATATGGAATGTAAATACAGAAAAAATTTATCATGAGGTGAAAAAAGCAAATGAAAAAATTTATAAAGAATAAAAAAGAGTTAATCATATGGATAATATACTGTTGCTTTACTTTTGCTCTAATATTCTTTCATGAAAATTGGCGTGACGAGGCTCAAGCTTGGCTTATAGCAAGGGATTGCAGTATACTAGAACTCATCCGGAGCCATGAAATATGAAGGACACTTTCTTTTATGGTATTTAATATTAATGCCATTTGCTAAATTAGGATTTCCATATATAACAACAAACATTATAAGTTGGATAATAGTAAGTATATCTGTATTGTTAATATTAAAAAGAGCACCTTTTAAATTTTACAAAAGAATACTATTAATATCATCATTTCCGTTTTTATACTTATTTCCTATTATATCTCGATGTTATTGCTTGATACCACTTGCAGTCACACTTATGTGCATTTTTTACAAAGATAGAAAACAAAAACCTTTTAGATATCTAATTTCTATTGTAATTCTTGTAAATACACATATAGTCATGCTTGGAATGTCTGGTATAGTATTACTAGATTATATATTAGAACTTATTTCAAATTGGAAAGTTTTATTAAAAAATGAGAAGAAAGTTGCAATAATTAGTCTTACAATTTGCATTATTTTACTAATAGTTTCTATATTACCACTAATTGGTTGCCTAACAACAAACCAGGATATATTATATAATAATAATAATATATTAACCAAAACATTTAATGCAATAGTTTTTATGCCACTAAGTATAATAAAACAATTATATAGTTTATATATAACAAATCAAATAATAATTAATGTTATTCTACTTTCAACAACTTTTTTGATATTCTGTGGAATAAAAAATTGTCTACTAGATACTTTAAAAATATGGTTGTGTATTTTATGGCAATGTGCAATTTATTCATTTATATACAGTCTTTCACCTCAAAGATCAGCAACAGTTATATTTATTTTGTTATATTTTATTTGGACGAATAAATATAAAAAACAAAAGCCAGCAACAAGCTTTGATAATAATATAGCAAATATTTGTTGTATTATTTTAATATCTTTAAGCGTTATACAAGGATTATTAACCATTGTATCTTATGAAATAAAATACAATTATTCTAATGCATATAAAGTAGGAAATTATATAAACAATAATATAGATAATGATAGCATAATATTAAATGGTTCCCGAGTTGAATATGCAAGTAGCATAATCCCATATGTAAATAAAGACATAAAATTTTATCACATAGAAGGAGATAGATATTTTAGCTATGCAATATGGGACAGTCAAAATAAAGCTAAATTATGTATAAAACATATTGAAAATTTAGCTAACATTTTTGATAAAGACCAAAAATTATACTATATACATTGTACTGGCAAATCCAAGGTCATAAAAGATATTTCAACTATTAGTGAAAATAATTTAATTGATGAACTAATAAAAAAAGGAGCTTTTAAACAAATTTTTTATACAGACAATACATCATTATGTTCAGAAGATTATATCATGTATGAAGTAATCTTAGAAAACTTATGATAATGTAGACAATATCTTTATAAATCCCCTTTACACATATTAGTAGTGTAAAAGGGGATGATTTTTTCCTTACAATGTCTTATTTGGTATTTAGGATAGAAATATACTATCATGTCTATGAAGCTCCATAAGCATATCACTAGATTCAATTTTGTAGCCTATTCCTCCATATCAGGGATGAAATCATTCTTTCCAAGAAAAATTATTACTTCAAATTTATTTCCTTATATAACTGAGAGTGCAAAAAAGCTTCATCAATTTATCAAATTTTATTCTTGCTTAACTACCCGCATTTAACGGCATTCTTTGATTTTAATATTGTTTTTAAACAACAAAAAATCAACCAGATTTTATTTTCTGATTGATTTTTGTATCTATCTGTTTTATTAGTTCGAACAGATACATCATTGGTGGGAATGATCGGAATCGAACCGATACGACTTTTAAGGGTCGCAGGATTTTAAGTCCTGTGCGTCTGCCAGTTCCGCCACACTCCCATAACTGACAACATTAATTATAGCATTTTAATTTAATATTGTCAATATTTTTTTCCTATTTTTTTATTTCTATGTCACTTGCAGATATAGAAGGTGGAAAGGTTTCACTAACTATTCCATCATATTCTATGATGATTAATTGTCCTTCTTCTATTTTGGACATTATTTCTTCTGAAATGTTTGAAGTTCCAACTAACACTATACCTGTATAATTATTTTTATTCTTAGAGGTAACATTAACATTTATACTAGAGTTATTTTTAGATATTACTGTTCCTTCAATTTTATAAGAAGACTTTACCATATATTTTCCATCTAGAAAACTTATAAAGTAAGCAAAAAATATTCCTACTAATATTCCTAGTGCTATACACACTGAAATTATAATATATTTAGACTTTATTTGCATAAAAATATTCCTCCCTATATGTATATAATATCATTAATATTTAATTTAATCAAGAAAAAGTAGAGTATTAAAAAACACTCTACTTTATTATTAGCCATTAACTTGCTTCATAACTTCTTCTGCAAAATTTGTTTCTTCCTTTTCAATTCCTTCTCCACGTTCAAATCTAGCAAATCTTCTTATAACTATATTTTCACCTATTTTTGCAATAAGCTCTGTTAAAAGTTGACCTACTGTCTTGTCTGGGTCTTTAACAAAAGGTTGTTCTAAAAGACAAATTTCTGCACAATAACTATCAATAGCACCTGGTAATATTCTTTCTTCTACAACTTTTTCTGGTTTGCCTTGTGCAATATATTGAGCTTTAAGAGATTCTTTTTCTGCTTCTAACTCAGCTGCTGGTATCTCTTCACGTCTAACATATTTTGGTCCAACCGCTGCAATATGCATAGCAACATCTTTTACAAATGCTTTGAAATCGTCATTATTTGCAACAAAGTCTGTTTCAGAATTTACTTCAACTAATGAACCATATTTACCATTATGTATGTATGCTTCTACTAATCCTTCTGATGCAACTCTACCAGCTTTTTTGGCTGCTTTTGCAATTCCTCTTTCTTTTAAAAGTTCAACTGCTTTTTTAATATCACCATCAGTTTCTACTAGAACTTTCTTACAATCCATAATTCCAGCACCTGTCATATCTCTTAACTCTTTAACTTGTTCAGCTGTTACTGCCATAAAAAATACCCCCTTAAAATTATTCTTCTGTTGTTACTTTTTTAGCTTCTATTTCTTCTGATTTTTCTTTTTTTGCATATCCATTTTGTCTTGGTTGTCTATTATTTTGTCTTGGTTTTCTTTCTATTTTATCTACGCCTACTTCTTTAACTAATTCGTCCATTGTTAAAGTATCTTGGTCATTAGATTCTGTTAAATTGCCTTCTTTTGCTTCAATTATAGCATCTGCAATTTTAGAAGCAATTAAAGATACGGATTTTACAGCATCATCATTTCCTGCTATAACATAATCAACATCTTCTGGATTACAGTTAGAATCGATTAATCCAATAGTAGGTATTTCAAGTTTTCTAGCCTCTTTTGTGCAGATGTATTCTTTTTTAGAATCTGCCAAAAAGATAAGTGATGGAAGTTTTTCCATAGTTTTAATTCCACCTAAATTTGTGTTAAGTATTTGCATTTCTTTTTTAAGACCAATTACTTCTTTTTTAGGTAAAACATCAAATGTTCCATCTTGTTCCATTTTTTCTAATTCAACAAGTCTTGCAATTCTTTTTTTAATAGTTGCAAGGTTAGTTAGTGTACCACCTAACCATCTACTGTTGATGTAGTACATTCCACATCTTTCAGCTTCTGTTTTGATAGTTTCTTGTATTTGTTTTTTAGTACCAACAAATAAAACTGTACCACCAGCTGCTACAACTCTTTTTGTTAAATTGTAAGCATCTTGTACTTGACTTAAAGTCTTTTGCAAGTCTAGTATATAAATACCATTTCTTGCTGTGTAGATGTATGGAGCCATTCTTGGATCCCATCTTTTTGTTTGATGTCCAAAGTGAACACCAGCTTCTAGTAATGATTTCATAGGTATAATTGCCATTTAAATTCCTCCTTCTTTTAATAAAATCCTCCATAGATATCAACATATTTTGAAACCATAATGGCAGAAGTCAAAATACTACTTCTATGTGTGTATATCTTTTGCATAATGCAAAAAACACTTGCCAAATGCAAGTGCTTTAATTATAACATAAAAGCACCAACAAATCAATAGTTTGTTGGTGCTTTTTTTACATTTAAGCTATTTCAACTTCTTCGTCTTCGATACCATAGATATTTACCTTCATACCATCCAAATGGACATGTCTGCTAAACTTTGCAAACATTATCTCATCAAAATCTTTTTCAAGACACTCCATTACATTTGGTGCGTCAGATGCAATTAAAATCTTTTCGTGCGTGAGTTTGCCCTCAACATATACTCTTAACTCATAGCACTGCTTAAAGAATTTTTCTTCGCCTGCTATTGCCTGCAAAAAACTCGCAAGCATCATAGCCTCTGTTTTTGCTTCTGAAACTGTCTTCTTAACTAAGTTTGCCATTACTTGTATCCTCCTGTTTTTTATTTACCTTATAATAATTACATAAGATATTTGCCAACAAAATTATTTAAGGCATAGTCAATTACAAGTAATAATATTATACTCTACATTGCTGTCATTTGTCAACACTTTGTCGAATTTTGTCTAATTTACATATTAAAATAATACAACGACTATACTTATTATTGCTTTTACAATTTTCCATCCAAATAAAGATAGTATAAAAAGTGGCAACAAACTTTTAGTAGATCTATAATAAATACTAGCGAGTTCTTCTGCCTCACTATTATCAATCTTACTTAATAAGTATTTTTTTGATATCTTTGTAGAGCTAAACACTGCATCAAATTCTAGTATTGACCTAAATATTATTGACAATACTAATACCCCTAAATATATATACATTAACATACTATTTTTAATAAAAATATTTGCAATAAAAGTAATCAAAAACAATACCATTTCTAAATTTGAAAAAATAAAGTTTAACCATTGCATTAATTTAGATTGTATTGAATGCCTACACTCATGTGCAATCAAACAAATTCTTGAAACTCCACTATTATTCTTTTCATTATCTGCTAAATATATTGTATCTTTTAAAAACACATAATAACTATTAGCCAAATCCTTATCTTTTTGGACTTTTGTAGTTTTATTTCCAAGCAACTTTAAAATATCATCTGTAACTTTTTCATTATCTGGAAGTTTTTTTACTATATCTTTTAATCTCTCATCATTTTCATATTCTAAAAATTTCATTAAAATTCAACTATCTCCTTAACCGTCTCTCCCATTATTTTTTGCATGTCAGCAAGCATGATATTAAGTCTCATCTCATTTTCTAATAATTTTCTTATATCTTCTTTTTGAACTAGAATTGAATATAAATTTTCAAGTTCTTTTTGTGTAGCTTCATCTGCATTTCCTTTTGTCATATATTCAACTTGTTGTTTAGCTTGTTTTTCTTTAAATTCCTTTAGTTTTGAATAATCATCTTCATTTAGCTTAATTCTATTTTTTAATTCTATAAATTGTTTATATTCTTCTGTTTCTTTAAAACTCCTTGTTAACTCATGTATTTTATCATAAAAATTCATAATATCACCCTTTCTTGTTTTATATTATATCACACTTACAAAATATTTCACTACTTTTTTTAATAAATAGAAAAAAAGCGAAAATAAAATCGCTTTTTTACTGATTTGTACTTTGTTTTGTAGACTCAACTATCCTCATATTTGTACTATAATCATTGTTAACTTGAACTTTTACTCTAATAGAATCTTTTACTAACATATCTTTACTTTCATAAACTATATTCCCATATATATCTTTTCTTATTTTTTTTGTAAATTCTATATTTGCTATCAAACTTTCCTTATTTTTAGTAGTTTTATATTCACCTATAAAATCACCTAAAGAATATATAGCATAAACATGTAACTGTTCTTCATCTTTTTTTATTAAATCTTCCACTTCTTCTTGAGGTGCCTTTGTACCTGTACCAAGTACCACATTTACTCCAGCGTCAAATAACATCTCTGTTCCTTGCTTTTGAGCACTACTTACAATCTCTTCATTGTCATTTTTCACATTTAAATATGCAATTATAAAATCAACATCTTGGGATTTTAAATAATCTATATCTGTTTTTAAGTCGTCTTCATTTAAAACATCCAAAACATATTCATTACTTTTACCCATAAGTACATTAGAATTTCTTGTATATGAAAGTATACCAAGTTTTATATTGTTTTTTTCAACTATAATTGGTTTACCATCATCTAAACTGCTATTTAATCCAACTTGATTTAATTTAGCCTCTTTTATATTTTTTATAGTATCTAGTGCTCCAGCCTCACCTTTATCAAGGCTATGATATGAAGCCGTTGCAACATCAGATACATTTAACTTCTTTAGCAACTGAAGTATTTCAAGTGGTGCATTATAACTGTCCGATTTGGTATATCCATATTTACTACCAGCAACCGGTGTAGATAAAGAAGATACAACTACATCATAATCTTTTAATTTTTCTTGTATATCCTCTGTACCAGAAATAAAATCATATCCATTTGATATTTTAGAACCATTTAATATATTTTGTGTTATGTATATATCTCCTAGTCCAGCAAATTTCAAGCTATATTCTTCTTGTGTAATTTTATTTTTATTTATTAAAAATTTATTTGAAACAAAATTGTACAATTTGGCCTCTTCTTTATCTATTTTTCCAAACGTATAATAAGTTAACTTTATTACCTCAAATATCATAAATATTGAAAGTAGTAAAAATATAATCATAAATAACACATGACTTTTTTTTAACTTATTTACTTTGACACTATCATTAATATTTTCAATATTATCTTGACAATTTAAATTACCTTTTCTCATAAAATCCTCTTATATATTTTTTTATTTTATAATTAGATTATACAAGAACGCCTTAATTTTTTCAAGTGTTTAAATAAATTTATAAACTTTTGCAAATATCAAATTGCATCGCACTAAGCTTTGTTTTAGTGTTACTTACCATTTTTGTGATATTTTGAATCAAATTGTTTTCATTTTCACACTCTCTATCATTTTGTACTGCTTTTGATTTTCTTGATACTTCTTTGGATATATCATTCATCATATCTATATCAAATTTTTTGTATGCTTCGTGCCATTTTTCGCATATGCTCTTAAAACTTTCTACTTTTTTATTAAATTTTTCAAAACCTTGTTTTAATTTATCTATAAAATCTTTACTTGAAATAAAATTTTTTATTGAGCTAGTCAAAGCTTTTCCAATATCAGAGAATATATTATTTTTTAAATACTTATTACAAACTATATCAATCCCTGCACTAAGCATTTTGGTAAGTCCACCATTTAGTGCAACATTTTGTAAATTTTTTATATCTTTTAAAATTGTTACAGGCATTTTCAAAAATTCTAGTCCCTCTTTTATACTACTTAAAACAGCAGTTTTTATTATATGTTTAAAATCATTACTTTTTAGTGCCTCTTTCACATCAAGAGCAACTTCTTTTACTCCATCTGAAATAGGCAATGCCTTTATTGCATAATTTATACCCTTATCTAATATATCCTCTACTATTTTAGTAAATTGCTTAACATTTTTTACTTCATCTACATTTAACTCATTTTGTAAATCCACACTATTATCAACTACCACTTCATGACTATCTATTTTTTCAGCTTCCTGTATTAATCTATTTGCAGTTAATTCTGCTTTACTTAATTCTAATTCCATAACTTATTCCTCCATTTCAGACATCTTTGAAAATATTATAAATATTACTATATAGAATAGAATATCTATATTAACTATTAATTTTCCAATAAAACTTTGTGTTATTATTAACTTGTATTCTGGGTTTGCAAATACAAATCCAAATAACATATAAACATTTATGACTATAAGAACTAATAACACAAGTCTTGTTCCCAAACTCTTTTCTTTTTCATCTTCCCTTTGATTACCTAATTTTACAATTATTTTTAAGTATTTATCAATTAGGGCAGTAAAATCTCCTCCGTTCATGTAACAATACTGCAAAGCAGTTATAAACTCACTTATTTTAGCTATTCCTATATCAAACTTTAATTCCTCAAAAGCATCAAATATTTTTACTCCGTTTTCAACTTTATTATTAAATTTTAATATATATGGTTCTAATTCTTTACTAGGATTTGCCTTTCTAAAAGCAATGACTATATCATTTTCTGTCTTTGTATAATTTTTTAAAGTGGCAAGATATGTTGGTAGTTCACTCATAATTTTTTGCTTAGTACGTATCTTTAAAAATTTTATAATTTGATAGGGTAACACGAACATATATAACGATAAAATAACTGAAGATGATATAATTTGTAAAACTTTATATGAGCTAATAAACATTATAAAAGACAAAACTAATGAGATAAAAATAATAATTACAGGAGAAAATTTAAATTTTCCAACTTTATAATTTAGATTTGTTAAAATAAACTTCTTTATACTATAAAAAGAACTTTTATTATATAATTTTTCTTTAAAATTCAAATTCTTAACTTTATATATATATTTACTTGATTCTTTAAACTTTATTATAATCATAACTAAACAATATATAATAGTAATTAATAGTATACTAAATAATATACTAAAAATATTATTCTTCATCCCTTTTACCTCTCTTATATTCTAAATTTATAGTTATTTTTTCTTTATCACTATCGTAGCTAACACTTGCAATTTCTTCTACCTTATAATTTTCCATATATACTAAATAATCAATACTGTTTGCAAGTAAAACTTTTATAAAATCTTCTTTATAATCAGAGTATCTAACATCTCTTTTTATTAATGTTATAAGTCTATCAATTGTATTTTTAGAACTATCTGAATGTACTGTTCCCATGCCAATATGTCCTGTGGATATAGCGTCAAGAAATACAGCGGTTTCTGCACCTTTTAATTCTCCTACAACAAGTACATCATTTGACATTACAAGGCAGTGTCTTAACAATTTTTCTAGATTAATCTTTTTTGAAATGTCTCTATTTTCTAAGATTTCTCTTTCTATAACATTTCTATCTTTAATATATAATTCTGCTGTTTCCTCACTAATTGTAATTGCAAATTCTTCAGGAATTTTATATATCATTTCTCTTAAAAGGGTCGTTTTACCACTTCCTCCTCTTCCAGCCAAAATAACATTTTTCCCTTTGCTAACTATTTTACTAATTATTTTATATGATTTTGCATCAAGCATTTCATCATCTAAATACAAAGTTTCAAGGCTTACAGAGGAATTTAACCTATGTATCCTTATAACTAAACTAGGTGATATAACATTAACTGGAGAAATTCCTGCTTCTATTCTTAAATTATATTTTTTATCACTTACAACCACTATTGGAGTTTCAAAGTTTATACTAGCATTATTTTTTAAGATTATATATCGTATATAATCAATAAATTCTTCCTCTGATTTAAATTTTTCTTCTACTTTTTTCCACTTTCCAAGTGATTTTACATAAATTAAATCATATTTAACAACCCTAATATCTGTTACATTTGGCATAGTAATATATTTATGCAAAATGTCATACCCAAATAATTTTGAAAACAATACTTGAATAATTTGATTTATTTCAATTTCAGATTTTATATAATATTTTGTACATATATATTCTTCTAATTTATTTTTTAATGCATCCTTTAGCTCATCTTTTAAATAATCAATATAATTATTTATAACATACTTTTGAAGCTCTGCAACTATGGAATCTCTATCTTGTTTTATATTACCTATCTTATCATCTTGATTTTGATTAACAAATGGATTAACAATCATTTCTTATCACCATCACTTTTTTTAAGAGATTATACTTAGACATTAGTCCTTTACTTTTATCAATATTTCCAATATTTAGCCAATTTAAAATCTTATTTATATTAAAATTAATATTTATATCATTTATTTCTCCATTTATATATGATTCTACCTGATCACTATAATTTATAGTTGCAACAATATTATAATCTGGTATCAAACTTTGTATTTGTGATATGTCAAGTGAACTTTTTTTATATTTATTTACTATTATAGCTATTTTTTCTTTTGGTATATTTAGGAGTTTATTAATTAAATCTAAATATTTAATAGCTTGTCTTATACTTATATAATTAGCATTTAATATGAAAAAGATTTTTGTAGAAGCTAACAAACTATAAGGTACCACATCTAAAAATGGTGATGAGGGCAAATCTATTAACATATAATCATAATTTTTAAATACACTAAAATATATTTTTTCATAATATTTGTTTGATAGCTTGTTTTGACATTCATATAAACTAACATTGCTGGTAAGGTAAGATAAATTTTTATTTGACTTATCTTTTATTAAATAATCTTTTACTACATCTAAAATTTCATCTCTTTTATCCACACTATCAACAATTTTTGATAACATATTACTCTCACCTTGTATATTTGCCAAAATATCTATACTGGGATTTTGTATATCCATATCAAGTAATGCAATATTTATGTTTAAAATTTCACTCAATTTCTTACTAATAATAGTTGATATAAAGGATTTTCCAGCTCCGCTTGTACCATATATTGATATTGTTTCTTTTGGTATTATAATATTTTTACTTACATTATAGGTACAATTAACATTGTCTTGTATATCTTTTTTATATATTATCCTTTGTTTACTTTCTATCAACTCTTTTATTTTCTCTATATCTACAACATTTCCTTCTATAATATCAAATATACCATATGAAAATAAAAATCTTCTTTTTTCTTCATCCAGTTTATTTACTATTACAATTACCCTTACCCTTCCAGATATAGATCTAATATATTCTTCAAAGCTCACATCTCCTGCAAGGTCCTCTTTTGTTATTAAAAAATTTTCTTCCTGGAGATTAATATTATTTATATATTCAATAGCATCGTCTCTGCTATTAAAATCATATAAATACACTTTATCACCATAAATTTCTTTTAATTTAATACTTATTTGCTCGTTTGAAAGTGCAGTAATTATCATTTTATTCCCCCTTTAACAACTCTTCTTCAAATTTACTTGCTGTAATTTTTATTTTTACATTATTATCATTAAAACTAAGGTACATATATCCTTTACTTAACTTAGAGATATTTATAATATCTGACTTATTTATAACACTTACATTTTTTAGTATTTCTAAATCTGAATAATCCATTTTAAAAAATAGCTTAAATTGTGAATTATTTAATATGCTCTTAGCATACTCAATATTATCTCCTAAAAATAAATCTGACATATCTTGAGTAATAAGCACAATAGATGCAGATTTTTTTCTTATGGTTTTATACATAAGAAATATTAAATCAGAGATATTATTTTTAAACGTGTTTTTAATATACTTCCATGCCTCATCAATATATATAATCGTTTTCCTGTCTTTATAAAAATCAAATGATATATTTTGATGGTTTATAATGTATCTTATAATTATTGCCGATGTCTTTAAATCATAACATTTTAAATCAATTGCCTTTAAAGAATTTTGTGTATCAAAATTAGTAACTTTGCAAAAACATGGTATGAATTGCAATATTTTCTGATTAAATTTTCTTTTTATAGTATTTTGTTTTATATTATTATACACATCATAAAGACATGGAAAACATTCATCGTTTACTATTTCATTTTTTAAATAAACCTTACTCTCATTAAAGTCTTTTTTATATATACAGTTAAGACTTCCATCTATACCTTTATTTTTATATGATACTTTTATAGCTTCCTCTATTATTGCTATCTCATTTTCTTTTTCTATCCCAATAATTAAAACAATAAAATTAAGTATCATATCTATCTTTTGTACCAAATAATTATCACCATATAAGTTTATATCCTCTTGATAAATTTGCATTATATTATAATAATATTTACATTTAGAGCTAGAAGTAAGATATATGCCTTGCAGCTTATTGATTAAATTTTCATATTCACTTTCTGGATCAAATATAAGCTGATATTTACCATTCAAATAATGTTTCAATATACATAACTTAGTATAAAAAGATTTACCAGAGCCACTACTTCCAAATATACACATATTTGCATTTATATACTTTTTATCAAATATGTCTAAAATACATAATTTATTTTCATCTATATTTCCTATAACAATTCCGTTTTTATCTAATAATGATTTTGTGTAAAAAGGAAATATGTTTGCAAGACTACCACTTGTCAAAAATCTAAATGTAGTATCTTTTTTATCTATATCTATATATGGAAGTGATTTTATATACGAATTTAAATGTCTAAAATTTGAAATACTTGTTATAATTTGTTTAGAATATAATTTGACTTGAAAACTTTTGATTAAACTATATAAACTATTTAAATCTTCATGAAAAAAAGTTATACTAAAAGACGTTTTGAAAATTTCTTCATTATTTACTTGAATGTCTTTCCTTAAAGCTTTAGCATCGCACCTTGATAATTCTAAAACATCCATATCTATCTGACTTGACTTTACTAAACTGAACTCTGAATTTAAATTTGAAATTTGATAGCTAAGTTTTTTTAATATATTCATGGTGTTTTGTTTTTCACATTCTATCGCAATGTCTATTACATATTCTTTTGGAATACACTCTATTAATTCCAAAAATCCTAATTCTTTTGGATACTCCTTAATATATACCGTTGATATATATTTATTATCAAGCAAAATATATTTATATGATGTATCCTCTATAACATTTGGATATATATCTTCCATATTTCCTCCTATATCTTATTTATGCTTTCATACATTAAATTATATATCTCGTTTTTAGATAACGATTTAATAATTAAATTAACACTTCTAAGCCTATTAATTCCCTCTTCTATTTCTTTTTTACAATCTTTGCCTTTACATATAAAACATATATATATTTTGGATGTATATATTGATTGACTTGATATCTTTTCTCTTAAATCCTGTATATACTTATCGTATATATCTAAATTTTTGATTTTATCACTACAATTTACTACATGTTTTGAAATATACTCCTCTTCATTAAATTTAAAATTCCTTACAATTACTTTAAACTTTGTATTAATTCCTTTTAAAAATTCTACATAGCAATTCAAAATGTTATATATTTTTTCATCTGAAAAATTTAATATACTTATAGGAACTACCTCATATATATACTGTTTTTGAAGACCTTCCTTATTTCTTATACACACATAACCCTCTTCTATTGATTCAAGTGAATATATAAGTTTTATATTTTTGTATTTACCTGTAAACATAACCCTCCTAAAAAACAATATTTTAATTTACTATTAACATAATTTATAATACTTGAAATCTTTTCGAAACGAAAATGAAAAAATAATTTAAAATAAAGATTAATGATTCGAACTTTTAACAATATAACATTTTTAATAGTTATTGTCAATATAATCATTGCAACTTTTCATCGCAAATTTCGACAAAAAAATTTTTACACTCCATTTATTATCACATTTTTTCTTTAGTTGCATATAATTAATTATAAATATAAATTAAGGAGATGATGTATATGAATAATAATCAAAACGAACCAATGAATAATATGTTAAACTCAAAACTTTTTGATATGTTAAAAACAATAGACAAAAATAAATTAGAACAGGTAAGTAAAATGGTCCAGAATATGTCAAAAGAAGATCTAAATAATTTAGTTTCAATGTTAAATAAAAATCAACAGTCAAATGCCAATAATAATAATTAAATATGAATGATAATACTAATCAATTATTTGATCTAATTTCAAATATTCAGGCCAAACTAAATAGTAATGATGATAATAATTCTTCCCCAAATGATTCTTCTAGCCAAAGCACAAAAAACAACGAAACCTCAAGTAATACAAATGGAAAAAATGAAGAAAATAATTCTAGTTGCGATAATACAAATGGATTTGATTTTTCTAACATAGATATTAACACCATTTTAAAAATGCAAGGAATACTTTCTAGTTTTAATAAAAATTCTCCCAAAAAAAATTTACTTTACTCACTAAAGCCATTTCTAAATCAATCAAGACAAGATAAACTTGGTGAATACATAACTATACTCTCTATTATAGATGCAATAGATATATTTGGTAAAAAAGGTAGTGATAAAAATGTTTAATTATAATCCATACTTAAACTATTATAAAAATAATCCTAACTATTATAGATATAATAATCCTACCTTCTTTAACATGCATAACATGAATAATTTTAATCAAAATAAAAATGCAAAAATGTACAACTTTAATAATGATTATAATAAACAATATAATAATACTAAAAAAGAGGAAAATGAAAGTAATTTTGAAAACTCTACTAAAAACACTAATGAAGAAAAAACTAGATTTAGTATAGGAAATTTTTCTATTACAGATAGAGGAATAAATGCCTTCGGTTACCATCTAAATTTTGATGATTTAATAATAATACTTTTAATTTTATTTTTATATTTTGAAACAGACACTGATTTATCTGTAATTATTGTTTTAGGACTAATGCTATTTAATATTAATTTTTCAACTATAAAAAATATATTCTAGTATCAAACACTAATACTAGAATATATTTTTATGATTTTGTTATAGTAAATTTATCATGCTTATTTCCACTTATACCATACTTTCTATAATACCTTACTAATAATTCATCTATCGCGACACTTGTTTCATAGATTTCACAATACGGCCTATTGTCGCGTATTTGATTTTCCATTTTTTCTTTTAATAAATCAATTTGTCTTATCAACAAAACAACCATCTCCTTTTTATACATTACTTATACCATGCAAATCATTTCATGTCAATACTTTAATTACAACAATCGACCGCGACTTTCGACACATTTCAACATATCGTATACATAACTTTTTATTATAATATGCAGAAAAAGATTAATTATACATTATTTTTTAATTATTACAGACTTTACTAAATTATTATTATTATCTAACAAATTTAAAAAAGATTTTACATCATTTATTGATAAGTTTTTTAATATTTCGATATCATCATACATATTAGTACCATTTAATGCTTTATCTATTATTCTTCTATAACTTGTGTCAAATCCATCAGAAAGTAACAACATTTCCCCTATCTTTTTATTCTTTGCAAGATTAAATAAATCTAAATCAATTTCTTCCTTTTTGATTTTTTCTATGTAATTATATATATTTTTATATAAAGAGTCTACATCTTTGCTTTGTGCCATTATTATTACATGTGAAAATGTACTTGATCCTTCATAAGAAAAGGATATTTCATCATTTATAAGTCCCAAATTATATTGTTCCTCATAAAATTTAGAAATCTGTGAAAAATACATATCTCCTATAATATCTGCTACAATTTGTCTTTTTATTAATTCTTGTTTAGAAACCAAATTTAATTTATATCCTAAACATAACTCTTGCATATAAACATCCATATTTTGTATAATTTCTTTCTTATTTATTTTATCATCTTCTTCACAGTCAAAAACTTTGATATCACATAGATTAATTTTATTATCTTTTTTATCGTATTTTTTTATATTTTCCTCTATTATATTAATTGTATCATTTACATCCACATCTCCAACTATTATTAAGAACATATTTTTCATATTATAAAATGTATTATAGCATGTATATAGTGTTTCCTTTGTTATTTTTGATATACTCTCAATAGTACCTGCGATATCAATTCTTACGGGATTTTTTTTGTACATTGCTTGTAATGCATTAAAATAGCACTTATAACTTGGCTCATCATCGTACATAGATATTTCTTGACCTATTATTCCTTGTTCTTTCTTTACATTTTCATCTGTAAAATACGGAGTTCTTACTAATCTTATCAAAAGTTCCAATGCTTCTTTATACTTATCAGAAGTTTCAAAAAAATATACAGTTTGATCAAAAGATGTATATGCATTAGAACTTACGCCAAGTTTTGAAAATAAATCTAGTGCATTAGCTCCTTCTTGTTCAAATAATTTATGCTCTAGAAAATGTGCTACACCATCTGGAACTTCTACTTCCTTACCATTTGTAATATCAATAAAGTGATTTATAACAGAACCATATTTAGTTCCAAACATTCCTATTTTTTTACTATAACCCTCTTTTTTGCAAATATATACTTCAAGTCCATTTGGAAGAGTATAAGAATATGTTTTCTCATTTAATTCATTTGATATCTTACAATCAACTTTATACATTTTCTTCACCTCCAAGTAAATACCATACTTTAAGTTCCATTTTATTTGCTACATCTTTTACATCATTTAATGAAATTTTATTTATTTTTAATTTCATATCCTCAATACTATTAGTTGGTTTAAAATATGTAATTAAGTCTGTATATAATGATTTAGCCATCATTATTTTTGAATCATTCCACTCACTTAAATCTGCAATTAAACTTTGTTTTGCTGCCTCAAACTCCTCATCTGTTATATTAAGTCTTTTAATACTTTGAAGTATATCTAAAATTACTTCTTTTCCTTTTTCGTAATTTTTAGCTTCAATCCCTGCATATATTATTATAATATCTTTAAACCTATAAAATCTAGATCTAGCAGTATATGCAAGAGATTCCTTTTCTCTAAATATTTGAAATAATTTAGAACTAGGTGTACTTCCAAGTATTGCATTATATACATTTAATGCATACATATCTTCTTTATCAACATCTTTTATTTTAATACCGACAGACATTACGCTTTGGGTACTATCACATTTTTCATACACATTTTCCTGATTTGATACATCTTGATGTATATTATAAATTAAATCTTTGTAACCTAACTTTGAATTATACATGTTGAATTTTTCAGCTATTTTTTCATCTATATTTAAATATCCCTCTAAGTTACCAGATACAATAAATGTTGCAACTGAATTATTTATCAAATTATCGTATGCTTTTATTATATCTTTCTTATTCAAACTCCTTACTACTTGTTCATCACCATATAAAAATGTTCCAAATCCTGTGTTATTACACATAATTTCTTCCATTCTATTTACACCATATTTTAGTTTTTCATCTTTTCTTGCAGAAATTTTCTCCAAAATAGTAATTTTTTCTCTTTCAAATAATTCATTATTAAATTCAATGTCATTTATATTAGTATTAAATACCATACTTTTCAAAAATGTTATACATTTATCTACTATATCTTCTTTTTCATTTATTAATTTAGGATTTATACATTCAACTCTAAATTCTACATTTTCTAAATCACCATATTTTTCAACATTTGCACTAAAACTTGCACCATATAGTGATGCCATATACCTTTTTATATCACGCCTATTACCATATTCTTTCGTATCTTTTGAAATCATACTTGTAAGAACCGAATTAGATGATATAACGCTCTTATCTGCCTGCATTAAAAAGTTAAGTGATAAGTATATTCCCTTAAATTTTTTATCATTTATTTTATAAATATTCATATCTTACCTCCTATTAAAACAAAAGACAAGTTCTAACTTGTCTTTTTGTACTACTATAAATTTGCCAAACTTTCTTTTACTATTTCGCTCAAAAGTTTTCCATCACATTTTCCGGCTGTATCTTTTTTTAATAGTTGCATAACTTTTCCCATGTCACGTGGTGATGTAGCTCCAACCTCACTGATGGCATTTTTAACTAAATTTTCTATTTCTTCTTTTGTTAACTGTTCTGGAAGATACTTAGAAAGTATTTTTATTTCTTCTTCTACTTGTTTTACAATATCTTCCCTTCCACCCTTTTTAAAATCCTCTATTGATTCTCTTCTCTTTTTTACTTCACGTGCAACAATTTCTATCATTTCATTTTGTGTAAGTTCCTTTTGTGAGTCTTTTTCTACTTGTAAAATTGCTGCTCTAAGCATTGTTATAGTATTTTTCCTTAATTCATCTTTACTTTGCATTGCATCTTTTAATTCTTTTAATAACTCTTCTTTCATATTATTTCTCCTTACTTAAAATATTATTCTTTTCTTGACATTCAAGCTGTAACATTTTTTTAGATTTTCTTATGCTTAAAAATCCGATTACTATAAAGCATATTGTTGCAATAATTAATAATATAGCTTTCCAAATATCAGCAGATATTATGAGTACAGCAATTATACAACAAATACTAGTTATAGTATAAAGTATTAATACTGCCTGACGTTGAGTAAAACCTCTTTTTATTAATCTATGATGTATATGTGCCCCATCTGGTCTTAATGGTGGTTGACCTTTTAAAATTCTTCTTAACATAGCAAATACAGTATCAAAAAGTGGCACGCCCATTGCAAGTATTGGTGCAACAATTGCTATCATTGTATAACCTTTTGCAAATCCCATTATTGAAACAGTTGCAAGTGTAAAACCTAAAAAATTAGATCCGACATCTCCCATAAATGTTTTAGCTGGATTAAAATTATATGGTAGAAATCCAAGTGTTGCTCCAACTAAAATGGCTGTTATTATTATTGCCTCAAGTGAGATAGATGTAGCAGAGAATATTATTAGTAATGCAACTGCAGAAATTGAGGCAATTCCTGCCGAAAGGCCATCAAGGCCGTCTATTAAATTTAGAGCATTAGTTACTCCTATTACCCAAATCATAGTTATCGGATAATCTAAAATACCAAAGTTTATTATATCTGTATGTATAAATGGTATTTTTATTCCTGATATTCTAACTTCAAATATATAAAGTAAAGTTCCAGCTAAAAACTGAAATATTGCCTTATACCTTGCTTTAAGTGTTATTGCATCATCTATAAAGCCCATTAAAGCAATAATAAATGACCCTAAAAAATAGCCTATAAATCTTTTATTTAGTGCAATTCCTTCTATATTTTTAGTTAATAAGTAATAAACTAAAAAAGCTATATACATAGAAATTACCATTGCTAGCCCACCTATACGTGGCATAGGCTTAGTATGAACTCTTCTACTGTCATTTGGTATATCAACAAATCCGAATTTATTTGCAAACTTAATTACAAACGGAGTAATTATTAAACACAGTACAAATGATAATATACCTATAATACAAACAAACCACATCTATATATTATCTCCTTTAAATATTTTCTTTTTCTATTTTTTTTATCTTTTCAAGTCTTGCATCATGTCTTCCACCTTCATAAAAATTATTAATAAAAGCATCCACTATCTTAGTTGCATTTTCTAAGTTTGACATAGCATCAAGCCTTGCACCTAAACATAAAACATTTGCATTGTTATGCTTTCTTGACATTTCAGCCATGTACTCATCCATACAAAGAGCAGCTCTAATTCCTCTTACTTTATTTGCTGCAATTGACATACCAATGCCTGTACCACAAATAGCAATTCCTAAATTTAAATTATTTTCAAGAACTTTTTTACATATTTTTCTTGACGTATCTGGATAATCATCATTTTTAATATTATTATCTTTTGATAAATCAATATACTCTATTTTTTTATTATATAAATAATCAATTAATTTATTTTTTAATTCAATTCCTGCATGATCTGCACCTATTATTATCATTTATTCACCCCTTAAAGCATATCAACTAATTTATCTAGATATTTTACTATTTCACCTGCACATGAATTATATACCTCTACACCGTATCCCCATGGATCATCGATATCATCATAACTGTCATCATGTCCTACATATTCTTTTAAAGTATAAACTTTTCCTTCTAAAGAAGGATAAATTTCAAGCACATTTTTTTTATGATTTTTAGTCATACAAAGTATTAAATCTGATTTCAATATATCAGAATCATGTATATTAGTAGCTCTATGTGAACTTGCATCAACTCCATATTTTGCTATTGCCTTGCATGCAAAATCTGTTATTTTATCCCCTGTATACGCATTAGTACCACATGAACTGACAATAATATCATTTTCCTTTTTTGCATCATATAATTTTTTTTGTAAATAGTGATGTGCCATTGCACTCCTACATATGTTCCCTGTACAAACAAAACAAATAGTTTTCATATTTTCACCTAGTAGTAATATTATCACAGTAGTCACACAAAGTCAATTATGTAAGCATTTTTTGATATACTTTTAATCAAAAATATAAGATATAAAATATTAATTTTAATAAAAAACTACCGTATTATACGGTAGCCTTTCTTTAAATCATACTATAGTCTTTCTTCCAAGGAGATACATATCACCTGACTTGGTGAAAACAACATAATTTCCTGCTCTACTTTTTTTTATTGTTACAATGGGAGAAGATTTAATAAAATTATAGCCATCATAAAAGGCCAAACAAAATTCATTTTGTTCAATGAAAATCTTCACCCTTGTAGGGACATCAGTTCCCTGATATTTTAGTTTTTGCGAAACTATTGAAATAGGAAATTCCCTTCCAACCTCAACCATTTCTTTTAAATACTCAAAGCCAGGAATTAATTCTCTGTAATCACACATATTAGCCTCTTTCCCTCCTTATTTTAGGAGAAACTATATTTTTATACACTTATATTATATCATTTTATGTTAACTTTGTCAATTTTTTGAAAGAATAAGTCCAATAATTATCCCTACTATGTACATAAAAGATATTATTCTTTTATCTGTTATCTTTTTAGAATTAGGTATTAAATCACATGCTACAATATAAAGCATTGCACCAGCTGCAACTGATAATACAAATGAAACTCCAAAATTAGATAACTCACCTACCACCCTTCCTATAAGACCTCCTACACCTAAAAAAGCTCCCACAAATATACTAGATATTATGCTTTTCTCTTTTTTGTTTAATATTCCTACAACAATACCTTCTGGTATATTATGTAATGCTATTGCAATTAACATATTTATTCCAAGAGAATTTGATATACAAAAAGATGCTCCTATTGCCAGTCCTTCCGGCATATTATGTAGTGCCATTGCTGTTGTTACTGCTATTCCATTGGAATTTTTTATATCTTTTTTTTCAATTATTTCGCTCATAATAAATACAAAAATAGCACCTATTAATACTCCAACTATTGAAGTTACTATACCATTTAACATATAACCTTGATCTATCATATCAAAACAAACAATTCCAGTCATGATACCCGCTGTTATTTCATACATAACAGCCAATACCTTTTTATTTTTTATATTAATAAGATATGAAATAATTCCACCAATACCTGTACTTATTATTCCAATCAATGCAAATATAATAAAACTTAATATATACTTTAACATAAAAAACCTCACAAAATTTGAATTATCACTACATTTTATTCAAACTTTATAAGGTTTATTTATATTACTTTATTAGTATAAATATTTTTTAAATTTTTTCTTTTTATGGTTTGATATATTCCGTTTCTTGCCACTTGCTCAAAAACCTCTGTAAAACAATCTCTAATTTTACTGTTCATCTTAATATTTTTATTATTTCTATTCCAGTAATTTATTTGTGTTGAAGTATTCCAATTCTTACCGTTATATGATATACCAGCAGACAACATATCACATACCATTTCACAAAAAATGTTAAATGGTATAAGTGGCATATTTTCTTCTAATACATCTTGATCATACCAATATTCAAAATGATGCTTATTTCTCCCCTTGTGATGAAGCCATGCAAGTGAATATCCTATGTCATTTTTGCACTCTGTTATTGGACTACCATTTCCTATATAATATGCGGCAGATTCAAAAAACTCTTCTTTACTATATTTAGATAAATCATGAACTAATCCCCTAAAAGGAATACCTGCAAAACATGAGAATTTAAAGACTAATGCCCTATGTTTGTTTACCAAAAAAAAATGTTTAAATAACTTATGTAGAGTTAATTTTCTCATTTATTTCACCAAACAAATTTTAGCATAAATTCCTTATCATTTCAACTTATTTGCCCAAATACTCCATATTAGAATATACTTTTTTTATAACTTCATCCGTATAGTATTTATCATATAAAGCTCCTATATATGTTTTTGGTTTGTTTCCCATTGCCCTTAGATTATATCTATAAAGTGCAGTAAAAGATATAAGTATGTTAAAAAACATAAAAACAGATAAAACACATGTAACTATATATAACATTTTACCTTTAATTTTATTTATTAATTTTTCTTCTAACGGATACAGAAATTTCATAAATAAAACTCCTACTACACCCCAACAAATTATAAACACACCTGTAGTTTTATTATAAATATTTAAGAATTTTCCATCGTAATTCCAAAACCTCATATTATAAAATTTTTCTATAAAGCAAGCACTTAAAAATTCAGTTACTCCTCCTATTAAACAAGACATTATAAAAGTATAGTACCATTTTCTTTTAGTATTATTTTTTCCAAAAATAATTGCAAATAATGCAAGACCAGCACCATATTCTATATTAAATGGTCAATAAATAACAGATGCTCTGGATTCAAAGTTTCCACTTCTTATAAAGTTTAATATCTCCTCATAAAAAGTTCCAATTATACTTCCAACAATAAAAATCCAAAATATTTTTATATAATTATTTTTAACATGCAAATTATCCATACTATCACCAATAATAGTATGGATAATTATTTTATACAAATTAAATTTTTACTCATAATCTTCACTATAATGAGACATATGCCAAGCTTTTAAATTTATAGGCTCCATATAAGTACCACAAAATTGGCAAGTTTTTGAGTCTAGACTTTTTATTGGAGCACCACAGTTTTTACAATTTATTCCAAAAGCCACCTGAGATGGATTAAAATTTGATTCATCATATACATAAACAAAATCAGTAGTATATCTTGTCTGCTTTTTTAGACCGTCAAATTTTTTAGAAAGTTTTATATTACTATCTCCTGTTTCACTATAATAATATTCAAGTGTTGAAGAAATTTGAACAGTTGCAACTCCATCTATTTTAGTATATTTTTTAAGTGCATGTCTATGAAATTTTACCCCATCATATTTCAAATTTTTACCCATGCTATTTAAATCTTCTATCTTTTGTTCTACTTCATTTTTTACAAAACTTAATTCTCTATCTGATTTTATAATATCTATATTTTTACTTTCTAATGCATTAAATATTTTTCTAAGATTAGATTCAACTTTTGAATACAACAAACTTTTATTAAAATTATTAAAATCTTCACATATTCTTGGCTCAACTAATTTAGTCATGCCACAAACATCTTTTTGCCTTTCATATTCTTGCATTTCTATATTTTTTGCATTTTTTGCAGCAGATATTATCTGTCCCATAAATGAAGTAGATAAATTTCTTTTTATCTTTTTTATTATATATATTATTAATGATATAAAAATAATTGAAAAAAGTATTATACCTAGTATGATTAATAGCCTTATATCTGTGTTATCCATAATCAGTTACCCCCGCCATACTTTCTAGTTCTTTTATTATATTCTTCAATTGCCATATCTAAATCTTTTTCATTAAAATCAGGCCAATTTTTTTGTACAAAATATAATTCACTATACACAAGTTGCCATGGTAAAAAATTACTAGTTCTAATCTCACCACTTGTCCTTATCATGAGGTCAGGATCTGGTTGATCCTTCGTATACATATTTTTAGAAATTATCTCTTCTGTTATGCTATCTATGCTTAAATTATTGTCCCTAACTTCTTTTACTATATTTTTTACTGCATTTAGTATTTCACTTCTACCGCCATAGTTTAAAGCTATATTAAAAGTTATACCGGTATTTTTTTTTGTTACTTCCATTACATTATTTATACTATTAATTAAATCAAAAGATAATACAGAAAAATCACCTATAACATTTACCTTTATATTTTGACTATCTGCTTTTTTTGCATAGTCATCTAAATATTTTTTAAGAAGCCTCATAAGTTCATCTACTTCTTCTTTATCTCTTTTCCAATTTTCCGTTGAAAAAGCATAAACTGTAATATAAGAAAGACCTATTTTATTAGCATACTTTACTATCTTTTCTAATGTTTTTGCACCCTCTCTATGTCCCATTTTAGGTGCAAGTCCTCTATTTTTTGCCCATCTCCTATTACCATCCATAATAATTGCTATATGTTTTATATCTGAATTTATCATAAAATATCTCCCTACTTTTCCCTATCTTTTATGTAATCTGCCATATCTTTTAGAAATTGTGCTTTAGAACCATATACTTTAAGTGAATTTTTGGCCTCTTCTACTAAATCATCTAAAATCTTTAATGATTTATTAACACCATACATTGACACATAAGTGCATTTTTCTCTTTCCTTATCATTTCCGACAGGTTTGCCTGTAATTTTTTTGTCACCTAATTCAGATAAAATGTCATCTTTTATTTGAAAAGCAAGACCTATATCTTTTGCATATTTTTTTAAGTTATTAATATCATCATCATTTGCATTGCAAAGTATTCCTCCACAAACTAAGGCGGCCTCTATTAACGCACCCGTTTTGTTGTTATGTATATAATTTAGTTCATCTATATCTATTTTTTTACCTTCATCTACTGTATCTAAATACTCTCCTACAATCATTCTATTTACAGCATTTGATAAATAATTTAGTGCTTCCACTTTTCTTTTTACATTAATATTATTACTATCTAAAAGTATACTATCTGTAACTATTTTATAAGACATATTTAAAAGATTATCTCCTGCAAGAATTGCAGTTGCCTCACCATAAACCTTATGGTTAGTTGCCTTAAAATGTCTAAAATCATCATTATCTATTCCTGGCAAATCATCGTGTATTAAAGAAAAATTGTGAATCATTTCAAGAGCCACAGCATATGGAATGCAAATACTAAAATCATATCCTAACATTTCACATACAGACATCATAAGAATGGGTCTTATTCTCTTACCACAAGAAAATAGACTATATTCCATTGATTCAAAAAGTCTACCTTCTAAACATTCTTTATTAAATCTATACCTTTCAAGATTACTATTAAAAATTTCTGCATATTTTTCAAATTCTTCTCTAAATTCCATACATTTCACCATAAAAACTTTACCATATTTAAATATTAAAGTCAATAGAAAAAATTTCTACATATATACTAATACTTTAAATAAAATAGGGTCATTTTTACTAATCTTTACTAATAATCACCCCTTCGGTTGTAAGTAACATCGAAGCCACACTTTCAGCATTTTCAAAAGCACTAATTTCCACTTTTAATGGATCTATAATATTACACTCTTTTATATCTACAAATTTTTTTAAATCAACATCATATACCATTGAAAAATTTTTATTTTTTATATTATTTATTATAGGTTCTGCATTAATACCAGAATTCTCTATAATTTGCCTTATTGGTTCTTTTGCAGCATCTACAACTATATTTGCTCCTATTAATTCTTCTTCATCTAAATCTTTAAATATCTTTTCTACATCATCTACGGCTTGCAAATATGATACTCCGCCACCAGTTACAATTCCATATTTTATTGCAGATTTTGCTGCTGATATTGCATCTTCTATTCTAAGTTTTTTCTCTATTTTTTCAAGTTCTGAATTAGCTCCAACCTTGATTATAGCAATTCCACCACTAAATTTAGCAATTCTTTTTTCTATTTCAGCTCTCTCATAATCATCTACTTCAAGTTTTACTTGCTCTTTTAAATTTTCTACTCTTCTTTTTATTTTATCCCTATCTCCTTTACCGCCAATTATTACTGTACTATTTTTGCCTATATTTATTTTTTCTGCTATTCCTAAATCTTTTATTGTTATATCTTCTAATTTTGTGTTTATATCAGACGATATAAATTTACCACCTGTAAGTATTGCTATATCTTCTAAAATCTCTTTTCTTTTGTCTCCATAACTTGGTGCTTTTATAACAACTATATCTAAAATTCCACTTAACTTATTTACAAGTAATGTAGATACTACTTCGTTTTCCATATCATCTGCAATTATAACCAGTTTGGAAGAAGTATTCATTACTTCTTCTAATATATTTACAATTTCATTTACGCTGTAAATTTTTTTATCTGTAATTAATACATAAGGAGTATTAAAATTTACCTCATTTTTTTGTATATCTGTAACCATATATGGTGAGATGTATCCACAATCTAGCTGCATTCCACACACTACATCCACATCAATAGATGAAGTTTTTGTCTCTTCAACCATTATTACTCCATCACATGTTATTTTTTCAAAAGTATCTGCAATTAAATCACCTATTTTTTTATCGTTTGCAGATATTGTTGCAATTTTTCTAATGTCATCTATTTTGCTTGTAGTTTTACTCATATTTTTTAGTGATTTTATTATTTCATCTTTTGCCTTGTCCATACCTGACTTTACCTTTAAAAAGTTTCTGACATTTGAAATTTTTTGCATACCTTCATTTATCATTTTTTGTGCTAGCACAATAGATGTAGTAGTACCATCACCTGCTATTTCATTAGTCCTTAGAGATGCTTCTTTTACTACTTTTGCCCCTATATTTTCATATCTATCTTGAAATTCTATACTTTTAGCTATTGTTGCACCATCATTGGTTATAATAGGAGACTTTTTGTCTATATCAACTATAACATTTCTGCCTTTTGGTCCTAATGTAACTTTTACAATATCAGATAGTTTATTTACACCATCTACAATTTTTAATCTTGCATCTTGCCCATATTTTATATCTTCTATCATAACCCCCCTAATCTATTATTGCTAAAACATCATCTTGTTTAATAATCAAATATTCTACTTTTTTATAATTTACTTTTACACCGGAATAATTGTTAATTATAATTTTACTTCCTATATCTATATTATCAATCTTTTTCCCAAGCTGTATTACTTCTACTATCTGCACATCATCATTTGTATCTTGCATCAGTATTAATCCATTTGTCTTACTTTTTTCTAATTTAACTAATATATTATTTGCAAGTGGTTTTATCATAATTCCTCCTTTATTTTCTTTTACTTATATATTAAAAATATAATAATTTTATACTAAAAATATGTACACTTTATTTAAGTGTACATACTTTAATAATATTTTACTATTTTTCTTTTGCTGCCTTTACTAGCCCTACAAATAATGGAGCTGGTCTATCTGGTCTTGATTTAAATTCAGGATGAAATTGACATGCTATAAAAAACTTTTTATCTTTTAATTCCACTATTTCAACAAGTTTTCCATCTGGCGATGTGCCAGAGCATATTAGTCCAGCATTTTCTAAGTCTTTTTTATAATAATTATTATACTCAAATCTATGTCTATGTCTTTCTAAAATTCTATCTTTTTTATATAATTTATATGCTAAACTATCTTTATTCAATATGCACTCATACTTTCCAAGTCGCATTGTTCCGCCTTTTTTATCTACTTGTTTTTGTTCATCCATAATGTGAATAACTTGATTTTTAGAATTACTATCAAACTCCTCTGAATTTGCATCTTTAAGTCCTAAAACATCTCTTGCATATTCCACCACCGTCATCTGCATTCCTAAGCAAATACCAAGAAAAGGTATATCATTTTGTCTTGCATACTTTATAGTATTTATCTTCCCTTCAATTCCTCTATTACCAAATCCACCTGGAACAACTATTCCATCCAAGTCACCTAACAAAATATTTGAATTTTTTGCTGTAACTTCTTCTGAATCTATATATTTTATATTTACTTTTACATTATTTTCAAAACCAGCATGATATAAACTTTCTGTAACAGATAAATATGAATCTTCAAGCTTCACATATTTTCCTACTATACCTATTGTAACTTGCCTATCTTTCTTTTGTCTTATATTACTAATCATTTTTTCCCATTTTTGGTTATTTGCTTCAATTTTTGGAAGATTTAAATGTTTGCAAACCTGTCTTGCAAGACCTTCATCTTCAAGCATTAGTGGAACTGCATACAAATTGTCAGCTGTTAAGTTAGCTATAACATTTTCTTTTTTCACATTACAAAACAAAGATAATTTTTCCTTTATACTATCTGGTATTTTAGTGTCACTTCTACATACTAAAATATCTGGTTTTATTCCAAGAGATTGTAATTCTTTTACAGAGTGTTGTGTTGGTTTTGATTTAATTTCATTTGAACCTGTTATATATGGAAGTAAAGTAACATGTATATATATAACATCACTATTTTCTTTTTCAATGCCAACTTGTCGAATTGCTTCTAAAAAAGCTAAACTTTCAATGTCACCAACAGTCCCCCCAAGTTCAGTTATTACAATATCTATATTGCTGTTTTCAAAACTATAAATGTTTTCTTTTATTTCATTAGTTATATGAGGTATTACTTGAACTGTTTTTCCTAAATAATCTCCTCTTCTTTCTTTATTTATTACACTTTGATAAATTTTCCCAGAAGTTACACTGGAATTTTTAGTTAAATTTTCATCTATAAATCTTTCGTAGTGACCTAAATCTAAATCTGTTTCTGCACCATCGTCAGTTACGAAAACTTCACCATGTTCATATGGACTCATTGTTCCTGGATCAACATTAATATATGGATCAAATTTTTGTATAGTTACTTTGTAACCTCTATTTTTTAATAATCTTCCAAGTGAAGCCGCAGTTATACCTTTTCCAAGACCAGATACTACCCCGCCTGTAACAAAAATATATTTTGTATTCATAATTACCTCCTATAAAAAAACAAAAAAATAGATTTAAAAAATCTACTCCAAAAAGGGGTTTTTTTTAAATCTATATTTATATTATATATACTAGCACTTTATTTTTAATAAATCAATCTCTTTTGTAAAATTTTTTTATATTTTGTAAATTTATATAACACAATTTCATATAATTTTTTAGTTAGATTTTTAATAATGGAGGTATTTTATGTGTGGTTATTCAGGCTTTTGTAATTTAGATTGTAACATTTCAACTTCTAACAATATACGTGTTATAAAAAAAATAACAAATAAACTAGCTCACCGTGGCCCGGATGAAGAAAATTACTTTATAAATAAACATATTAACTTAGGTCACAGAAGATTAATAATTGTAGATGCAAAAAATGGAAAACAGCCAATGAGTGCAAAATACAAGGGAAATACTTATATTTTAGTATATAACGGACAATTATATAACACAAAAGATATTAGAGATAAGCTAATTAACGCTGGATTTAGTTTTAATGGCTATTCTGATACAGAAGTAATACTAAAAGCTTTTATACATTATGGTCCAAAAATTCTAAAAGAATTTAACCGGAATATTTAGCTTTGCTATATGGAATGAAAATAAACAAGAATTGACTTTAGTAAGAGATCATTTTGGAATTAAACCCCTATATTATACAATTTTTAACAATACACTTATTTTTTCATCAGAAATAAAATCAATATTAAGCTATCCAAAGTTTGAGGCCAAAATAGACAAAAATGGCATATGTGAATTATTTGGTATAGGACCTGCACATACACCTGGCACTTGTGTTTTCAAAAATATATATGAGATAAAACCAGCACATTATGCTATATTTAACAAAAATGGTTTTAAAACATATAAGTTTTGGGAAATGGCAACACAGCCACATAATGACGATTTTGAAACTACATGCAAAAAAGTTCATTTTCTACTAGATGATTCTATAAAAAGACAATTAGTATCTGATGTTCCACTGTGTTCTATGCTATCTGGTGGACTTGATTCTAGTATAATTGTTGCATATGCAAGCAATTACTATAAATCAATAAATAAACCTGCATTAAAAACTTTATCGGTTGATTATGTTGATAATGATAAAAATTTTATTAAAAGTGATTTTTTACCAGATTCTGATAAATACTACATTGATATAATGAAAAATACATTTAATACAGATCATTCAACAATAATACTTGACACCCCAGAACTTGCAAAATACTTAGAAGATGCTATGATAGCAAGAGATTTTCCTGGTATGGCAGATGTAGATTCATCAATGCTCCTATTTTGTAAGAATATAAAAAAATACGCAACAGTTGCATTATCTGGCGAATGTTCAGATGAGATATTTGCAGGTTATCCTTGGTTTTTTAGAGAAGATACACTAAATAGTAATACTTTCCCGTGGTCAATAGCAACTTCCGAAAGACAGGAATTATTAAATAAAAATATTTCAAATAAAATAAATTTAAAAGACTATATTGATTATAGATATAATCAAAGTATATCAAATATCAAATTTGATAAAAGTGATTCTAGTCAAACAAAGGAAAAAAGAGTAATATCTTACTTAACTATAAATTGGTTTATGCAAACACTACTTGATAGATCTGATAGAATGAGTATGTATAATGGTTTGGAGTTAAGAGTTCCTTTTTGCGATTATAGATTAGTACAATACATGTGGAATGTACCATGGGAAATGAAGGCTTATAAAAATAGAGAAAAAAGTATGTTAAGACATATAGTAAAAGATTTACTTCCCGATGAAATAGTTAACAGAAAAAAAAGTCCATATCCTAAGACTCATAATCCTACTTATTTAAATACGGTGAAAAATATGATTACAAAAATCATGGAAGACCCTAATGCACCAATTAACAGCTTACTTAATAGAGAGTATATTTTAGAAATTTTAAGGACAAATGGTGAATCGTTTAAGAGACCATGGTTTGGTCAACTTATGACTGGACCTCAACTCATGGCATATCTTTGCCAAATAAATATGTGGCTTGAGAGATATAATCCGAAATTAGACATTTAAAATTTATCACCATTATAACTAATTTTTTAAAAACACTATACAAAAGTATTTTTTATATAGTATAATTAATTTTAGGTGGTACTATGGATACAAATGAAATATTAGAAAACTATTTAATAAGTAATGGTTGCAGCATATCTAATAAATATGGATATATCTTAGATGATGATTACGATTACCTAAAAGATGAAAAATCAAAAAAAGTAGAAATTGCTTCAAAAACTATATCACTTGATAAACCAAGTAAAAATACAGTAAAACTTAATGTAGTTATGTTTAACTCCAAATATATACTACATAGCTATATGACAAAACATTTAAATGAAATGACAAGTGACATAGCAAACTTTTCCAACTTTTTATTTAACGCTGGTTTGGTATATTTTACTGATTATTTAAAATATTTAAATAACAAATTTAGTATTGATGAGAAGCTATTAAACAATTTAATAAATCTAACAAATGCTAACATAAAGAGTTTAAAAGAAAGTTTAAACCAAACAATTATAAGACATCAAAATAAGATGAATCAAATCAATCAAGATATAACAAATAGTATTAATAACAGTAACGCTAGAACAATAGCTGAAGCTGCAAACGCTGCAAGATATACTTTTGGTCAAGTTGATTATTCTTCATCCCTTTTTGGAGATGGATATTTAGCATATGGTTCTAGTTTTTCTGTAACAGGAAAAAGTCAGGCAACTCTAAACAATGAAATTAATTCAAATATATCTTATGCTAATTTTTTAGGAAGCAAAAATAAAAACATAGCAAATCAAGAAATTTTAATTGAAACTTATGATATGTTTTTAAATTTAATTGACAAATTTAACTTTGATTTAAAAGAGATACTTATGTTAAAATTGCCAAATTTATTTAATGAATATATTATAAAAAATGATAGTGATTTACAAAAAAATCCTACTAACTTAAATTCATGGATGAAAATAGTAAAAGATATTAATAAAGAAGATTTTGATAAACTAAAAGAAATTCTTGACTTTTATGAATTAAATATATTGTCTTATATTAAATCAAAAGCCATTTCTAATATATTAAACTATTATAATGAAAATAATAAATGCGATTACGAGGATAATTATCTTCAATTATATAGATTTTTCACCAATAATGGCGATATAACAGTAGAAAAAGATTTTCAAAATAAAATTTACAATAGTGTACTTTCAAAGGCATCAAGTGATAAGTTAAAATTAGATGATAAAGTAATTATTATAAATGATTGTGATTATTTAACTAAGGAAAATAAAGATAAAATAATAAAAAAATTTAGGGACGAAAAAAAAGCCACAAAAAAATTTAACAAATCTATTCTTACTAAAGTTATACTTTTGATGATTCCACTTATAGCAATAATTGCATTTTTAGTATATTTTATTTTAGGCTATTTTGGAAAATATGTGCTTATTGAACCTATATATAATTTAAAAGATGTCATATTTACACTAGGAATTGCCCCTTTACTACTTGTTACTATATTACTCTTTGTAAATATAATAAGGGCACTTAAAAAATTATTTAAATAAAAATATACCGATTAGCTAGTAACTAATCGGCATATTTTATTTGGCGGAGAGTGAGGGGATCGAACCCTCGCGCCCGTTACCAGACCTAACAGTTTAGCAAACTGTCCCCTTCACCACTTGGGTAACTCTCCATATATTTTTAAAGCGGAATTACTAAAAGTATATTCCGCTTATTCTTTGGCGGAAGAGGTAGGATTCGAACCCACGGTACCTTTCGATATCACCAGTTTTCAAGACTGGCTCCTTAAACCACTCGGACACTCTTCCACAAACTTGGTACAACATATATTATACCAGTTTTTTTTTATTTGTCAATACTTTTTTCCAATTTAGATGCTATTTCTTTCGGTAAAATATTATAATATTTAATTTCATCAATATAAATTCTTTCAATTTCATATTTTCCATATTTTTCAATATTTACATTAGTCCATTCAGGGCCAGTCCCTGTTCCTATTATGCCTGATTTATGTTCACATAAATAAAACTTTTCATCTCTATTTAAATCTTCGTTAAATATCGATTCAAATTCACTTACTATTAAAATTTCTATTCCTAGCTCTTCTTTTACTTCTCGAATTAGAGTTTCTTCAAAAGTTTCATTTTCCTCTACATGTCCACCTGGAAATGTATAATAAACATATTCACTATCACCATTATATTTTGTTCTTTTAATAGATATAAAATATTTACCTTTGTCATCCTTTTTTAATATAATTGCTCTTGATGTACTTTCCAAAATATCACCTACATTTTTATATTAAGTTTATTTAATATACTATCTAATCCTTCTTCATCATTATATTCAATAACAATTTTCCCATTTTTAGAACTAGAATTTAACTTAACATTATATCCAAAAAATTCTTTTAATTTGGTTTCTATATTCTTATAGTATACAGCATTAGGGCATTTTTTTTCTGGTTTTCTTACATACTCCTCTGAGCCATACACTATTTTTTCTGCTTCCCTTACACTCAACTTTTTATCTATTATTTTTTGTGCAACTTCTAATTGCCTTGTTTTACTATCAAGTGCTAGAAGTGTTCTAGCATGTCCTTCTGAAAGTTTGCCATCTAGTACATAATCAATAATTTTGTCTTGTAATTTCAAAAGTCTAACAGTGTTAGATACAGTTGAGACATTTTTTCCTGTAAGCTTTGCAACTTCTGTTGCAGAATACCCATCGATATCCATAAGTTCTTTTATAGCACGAGCTACCTCAATTACATTTAAATCTTCTCTTTGAATATTCTCTATTAATGCAACCTGTTTTTTCTTTGTATCAGTATAATCTTTTACAATTGCTGGTATAGTTTTAAGCCCTGCAAGTTTAGCTGCACGCCATCTTCTCTCACCTGCAACTATTGTATATCCATTTTTAGATTTTACTACAAGAATTGGTTGTATAACACCTTGCTCTTTTATAGAATCAGCAAGTTCTTGCAATTTTTCTTCATCAAATACTTTTCTTGGTTGTTCTACATCTGGCTCTACATCTACTATTTTTAATTCAATAACACTACCTAACTCTTTATTTTTTTCTTTTAATGGTTTTAATTCTGCTTTTACTTCTTCAGTATCCTCACCAAAAAAAGCATTAAGTCCTCTACCTAAACCTTTTTGAGTCTTTGCCATAGATTTTTTACACTTCCTTTTCATTTAATTTTATTAATTCTTTTGCTAATTTTTTATAAGTTTCTGCCCCTTTTGAGTCAGCATCATATAAATTTATTGGTAATGCGTGTGAAGGTGCCTCACTAAGCCTTATATTTCTTGGTATTACAGTTTGAAAAACCTTATTACCAAAAAATCTCTCAACTTCATCTGCAACTTGTTCTGATAGATTAGTTCTAGAATCATACATAGTAAGAAGTACACCTTCTATAACTAAATCTTTATTTAAATGTTTTTGAACAAGTTTAATAGTATTAACTAGTTGTCCAAGTCCTTCTAGTGCATAATACTCACATTGAATAGGAACAAGAACACTATCAGAAGCCGTAAAAGAATTAAGTGTAATAAGTCCTAAAGATGGTGGACAATCTATAAATATATAATCATATTCATCTTTTATAAGGTCTACTGCATCTTTTAATCTAGTTTCCCTTGAAACCATAGATACAAGTTCAATTTCAGCACCAGCAAGATTTATATTTGCTGGACAGACATCTAATTTTTTAATCATAGTATGACAAATAGTGTCCTTTATTTCTATATCATCTATCAATACATTATATATAGATTTTTTATCCTTTGCATCCACCCCAAGTCCACTTGTAGCGTTTCCTTGTGGATCTATATCAATAAGAAGTACCTTTTTTCCTTTTTCAGCTACACAAGCACTAAGATTAACGGCTGTGGTAGTTTTACCCACTCCTCCTTTTTGATTTGCTATCGCTATTACTTTTGCCATATTTTCACCCCATTAAATTTGATTATACTACAAAATTATATAAAAAAAAAGAGAAAAACAAAAAATTATATGTTTTCTCTAATTATTATTTTTAGATTTGTTATATACATCTTGCATAACATCTAAAAAAGTTTCTTCTGACTTTTTTAAAATGTCTTTATTGGTTCTATTCTCCTTATTTTTATTACTTGACATGCAACAAGCATTACTAGATATATTTATTATTTTTCCTACTTTTTTTATATCATTATCATAATTCATATATACATCCTCCCACAAATTATCACAAGAAAATTAAATTTACTATCTATATTAATATTATACTATTTATTTCTAAAAAAATCCACTTTTATAGTGGATTTTTTTTAATTTTACCAAAATTTCTTGGATACTTATTTGGAGTCTTTCCTATCTTTTCTATATCTATTATATACCTTTTATATTCTTCATTATTAACTATATATGAATATTCATATCGATCTACTATGTTACATTTTAATATTTCCAATGCTTTTTTTGAAATTAATATCTCATCTTTTATTTTCTCACCTTTTAAAAGCAAACATTTACCTTCTACTTTTACAAAAGGAGAATTAAATTCTAAAAGTGTATTAAGAGAAGAAACTGCTCTTGCAGTAGAAATATCAAATTTTTCTCTATATATTTGATCATTTGATAATTCCTCAGCTCTTCCATGAACTGTTTTAACATTTTTTAATTCTAGTATTTTGATAACTTCATTTAAAAACTTTATTCTCTTATCTAAAGCATCAAGCAATGTTATATCTAGATTTCCATTAAAATATATTGCTATAACTATACCAGGGAAACCTCCTCCAGTACCGACATCGATAATATTTTGTCCTTCTTTTATATATTTTACAATTTCTAATGAATCTACAAAATGTTTTAATATTATATCATGTTCACCAGTTATAGCAGTCAAGTTTATTTTCTCATTCCATTCTAAGAGTAAATTTTTATATATTTCAAATCTTTCTAGCATTTTATCTGTTAAATCTATTTTATTATATTTTTTTACTTCTTCTTTTAGAAGCTCCCTAAAATTTTCCATCTATTTTCCTTTCAAGATATATATTTATTTTTTGTTTTGACTTAAATAAATAAGTAGTACTGAAATATCTGCCGGTGATACACCAGATATACGTGATGCCTGTCCAACAGAAGTAGGTTTTTGTTTGTTTAATTTTTGCCTTGCTTCCAAACATAATCCTTTTATTTGTTCATAATCAATATTAACACTTAGCTTCTTTTGCTCCAATTTTTTAAATTCTTCAATTTGCTCTAATTGTAACTTAATATATCCCTCATATTTTATTTCAATTTCTGCTTCTTCTTTTACTGATTCTGGCAAATCAGGTCTTTGACTATCAAGTGGTAATATATTTTCATAGTTAAGTTCACTTCTTTTTAATAATTCTGAAATTTTTGTTCCCTCAGTGATTTCAGAACTCTCTAAGCTTTTTAAAATATTATTTATCTCCTCACTAGGCTTTACATTAGTATTTTTAAGTCTCAATACTTCTTTATCTATTAATTCTTTTTTATTTAAAAATCTATGATATTTTTCACGTGAAACTAAACCTATGTCATACCCTTTCTGTGTTAATCTTAAATCAGCATTATCTTGTCTAAGCATCAATCTATACTCAGCTCTTGATGTCATCATACGATATGGTTCATTGGTACCTTTAGTAACTAAGTCATCTATTAGTACACCTATATATGCTTCTGATCTATCTAGTATAAATGGTGATAGTTTATCAATTTTTCTAGAAGCATTTATTCCAGCTATTATTCCTTGTGCAGCAGCTTCTTCATACCCAGAAGAACCATTAACTTGACCAGCAAAAAATAATCCTTCAATTCCTTTATATTCTAAATTCAAATTAAGATTTGTAGAATCAATACAATCATACTCTATGGCATAAGCTGGTCTCATCATTTTGGCATTTTCAAGTCCCGGTACAGTTCTATACATTTGTATTTGTACATCTTCTGGAAGTGATGATGACATACCTTGAATATACATTTCTCCTGTTGCTTCTCCAAGTGGTTCAATGAATAATTGATGCCTTTGTTTGTCTGCAAATCTAACTACTTTATCCTCAATTGATGGACAATATCTTGGACCTATTCCATGAATTTTCCCACTATATATTGGAGAACGATCTAAATTATCTCTAATTATCTTGTGCGTAGCCTCTGTTGTATATGTTAAATAGCAATCTACTTGTTTTTTATTTAAAATTTGCTCATTATTTTCATTATCAAATGACATTGGAGTTATTTTTTTATCGCCATGTTGTACTTCCATTTTTGAAAAATCAATACATTTTTTATTTATTCTTGCTGGTGTGCCTGTTTTAAATCTTCTAAGTTTTACACCTATATCAAGTAAACTTTGTGATAAATCATTAGCTGGGAACACTCCATCTGGTCCACTTTCATATGATATTTCTCCTATAATTACTTTACCTTTTAAATAAGTTCCAGTTGCTACAACAATTGACTTACAACTAAATGTAGCCCCAATTTTTGTTTTAATGCCACAAACTTTATTTCCATCCATTAAAATTTTTACTACTTCTGCTTGATATACATCTAGGTTTGGCTCATTTTCCATAGTTTTTTTCATTTCAATATGATACATTCTTCTATCAGATTGTACTCTTAATGAATGAACTGCTGGTCCTTTTGATAAATTTAACATTTTAGATTGTATAAATGTTTTATCTGCATTTTTAGCCATTTCACCTCCAAGAGCATCTATTTCTCTTACTAAATGTCCTTTGGAAGTACCACCTATACTTGGATTACAAGGCATATTTGCAAGTGTATCTAAATTAATCACAAATGCAGCTGTTTTCTTTCCTAAACGTGCAGCGGCAAGTGCAGCCTCACAACCCGCATGGCCAGCACCTATAACTATAACATCATATTCTCCTAAACAATAATCCATAATAATTCCTACTTTCCTATACAAAATTTTTCAAATATTTTTTTTGTAACTTCTGCATTCACATCTTGACCTATTATTTGGCCTAAAAATTTTGTAGCATTTTTTATATGAATTGAAATAATATCAATTGGCATACCTAAATTAATTGCATTTATAGCATCATTTAAGTTATCCATTGCCTTTTCAAGTAACATTTTATGTCTTTCATTTGTTATAATAAGCTCATTTTGATAATCAAGGTCATTAGTGTTAAACATTTCTTCAATTTTACTTTTCAATTCATCTATGCCATAATTTTCATAAGCAGATATCATAATTGTATTTTCGTTTTTTAATTCTTTTAATTGACTCACAAATTGATTTAGATACATTTTATCTACTTTATCTATCTTATTTATAACCACAATATATTTTAAGCCCTTATTTTTAATTCTAGAAAGAATTTCATAATCATCTTTTTGTATTTTATTTTCTGCATTCAATACATACAAAACTAAATCTACTTCATCTAAAATTTTTATACTCTTCTCTACACCTATTTTTTCTATTAAATCATCAGTATCTCTTATACCTGCAGTATCAGATAGATTTAAAACTAAATTTCCTATATTTACACTTTCTTCAACTATATCACGAGTAGTACCTGCTATATCTGTTACAATAGCTTTATCTGATTTTGAAAGTCTATTTAATATTGATGATTTACCAACATTTGGTCTTCCTATTATTGCAACATTTACACCATCTTTTATTACTTTTCCTTGATCATATGTCTTTAATAATTTAGTGACCTCTTCTATTTTCTTATTAAGTAATCTTACAACATTTTTATTTTCAACTTCTTCATAATCATATTCGGGATAGTCTATGCTTACACTTATATGTGCTAGCATTTCTATAAGTTCTTCTCTTAATTTTGTAATTTTACTTGCAAGTTCACCTTGAAGTTGTTTTTCAAAAATCTTAGTACCAACTCTTGTTTTTGCATTAATTAAATCAATTACAGCCTCTGCTTTAGATAGATCCATTTTTCCATTCAAAAAAGCTCTTTTAGAAAATTCCCCTGGCTCTGCAAGTACAGCACCATTTTGTAATACATATTCTAATATTTCTTTTGTAATTTGAACACCACCATGGCAATTAATTTCAATGGTATCTTCACCTGTAAATGATTTCGGTGCTTTGAAATATGAAACAAGTACATTATCTATTATACTTTGATTTTTTATTATATTACCGTATATTATCTTATTAGGTTCTAACTTTTTATAGTTATCAAATATTTTATAAGCGATATCAAGACTTTTATTACCGCTAATCCTTATTATACTTATTCCACTATTTGTGAGACCTGTGCCTATTGCAGCAATTGTACTTGTTAACATAACTTTATTTTCCTTTCTTTAAAAAAGTCAGCGTTGCTGACTCTTAATTAATATTTTTTTCTTATCATTACTCTTCTTCTTGGTTCTTCTCCAAAAGATTCTGTTTCTACATCTGTACGTTTTGAGATTTCATTATGAATTATTAATCTTTCATATGCAGACATTGGTTCAAGTTTTATTGGCTTTCTAAATTTAATTACATTGTCTGCCATTTTATTTGCAAGTCTTCTTAGCTTTTCTTCCTTTTGTTTTTTATAACCATTAATCTCTAAAAATACTTTTCCATATTCTTCATCTTCACGTTGCAACATAGAATTTAATATTGATTGTATTGATTCTATTGTCTTTCCTTTATATCCTATAAGATGAGAAACATTATCACCATTAATTTCTACAAGTATTTGATTTTCAAAAAGTTTTACATCATATTTTATATTACTTTCCCCTGTTATTTCAAATATATCCTTTAAAATATTTTTAACTTTTTCAATTGTCTTAGTTGCCACTGTATCACTTATTTTTTTGTCAACTGTAAGCCTTACTTTTGCCATTTTAGCAGAAAGCATACCCAAAATTCCTCCATTTGATGGTTCTTCAAGTATTTCAATTCTTACATCGTCGCGTGATACTTTTAATTCTTCTAATCCTTTCCTTATTGCTTCTTCTGTTGTTTTTCCATATTGTTCACTAATTTTTTTCATTTACTACTCCCCCTTTATTTAACTCTAATAATTTCTTATGTTTTGAAGTTATTTTAGAAATTATTAACTGAGTAAATATTTGTAATATATTACCAAATAACCAATAAACACCTAGTGCAAGTGGCATTGTGTAAGCTATAATTCCAGACATTAAAGGAAGTGTTAGATTATTTGTCTTTTGCATTTCCTTTTGTTCATCTGTCATATTAGTATTTTTTTGTGTTAATTTAGATTGTATAAATGAAAGTACAACAGTAATTATCGGAATTAATAAAGATATTTTATTTGATCTTTTTGCAACATCTTTATTAAATATATTTGAAGGAATATCACCTAAATTTATACCAAAAGCTACATCCATATCTATTAAATCATTTTCTTTTGCAACTTGTATTTCATAAGCCTTCATTTCATTTTCTGTAACACTATCTACTTCTTTATTTAAATAAGTTGCTGTATAAGATTTGATTTGATCAGCTGGTGTTCTTGTTATATAAGTTAATGGTTGCTTTACTATATAAAACATCGCAAGCACAATCGGTATTTGTATTATAAGTGGTAAACATCCACCCATTGGACTTATTTTATTTTCACTATATAATTTTGACAATTCCTCTGCTTGTTTTTGTTTATCATTTTTATATTTTTCTCTTATTTGTGCATCTTTTGGAGCAATATCTTGCATTTTTTCCGTTGATTTTATCTGCATAAGTGTCAAAGGAAAAAGTATAAGTTTAGTTAAAAAAGTAAAAATTAGTATTGATAAAAAATAATTGTTATTTACTAGTTCATATATAAATCTAATAATTACACCAAAAAAACTTGCAATTGCAGCTATCATAAATTACCTCATTTCTATTTTAATTTATCTACTCCACCTTTTGAAAATGGATTACATCTAAGTATTCTAAAAATACCTAAAACATTCCCTTTTATTATACCATATTTGTCAACTGCTTGTTTAGTATATTCAGAACAAGTAGGATAGTATATACATCTATTTCCTAATGAATTAGATATATGTTTTTGATATAAGTTTATTAAGAATATCTCTAATTTACTTGGAATTTTTAATATAAATAATATCAAATTACACACTTTTTTCATATAAATCTAATTCCCTAAAACACTTTACCATTTCATCTTTTATAGTAGAAAAATTTATATCATCTATTCTTGTAGTTTTTTTATATAAAACAACTATATTTAATCCTTTTTTTAGTTTATTTTCCTCTTCTTTATATACTTCTCTTACCCAACGCTTCATTTTATTTCTACACACGCTATTTCCATTTTTTTTAGATATACATATACCTAAAAAATTACAATTAAAATACATCTTAACTTTATTTGTGTTGTAATGTACACTTATATATTTTAATGATTTAAATCTTCCATTATTTAAAATATACTTAAAAGTTCCATTCTTTTTTATTGTTAAAGTAAATTTCATTTTCTATCCCCTACTCATATTTAGAATAAAAAGTGAGTATGAAAAACATACCCACTTTCCTAAGTAGTTCTAAGCACTAATTACTTTTCTACCTTTTGCTCTTCTAGCCTTTAAAACATTTCTACCAGAAGCAGAAGACATTCTTGCTCTAAATCCGTGTACTTTTTTTCTTTGTGCTTTACTTGGATTACTTGTTGATATTTTCATTGCTACACCTCCACTTGTATCTAAAATATTAACTAAATTTATAAAAAATGATACCTAATGTATCAAACTAAAATTCAAAGTACATTAATTATACATTACTTATGTTTATTTGTCAATATTTTTCAAAATATTTAACAAAAAATGATAAATACTTGAAAATTTTTTGAATACATGATATATTTAGTCCAAATAACTTTTTTTAAAATTTTATTTGTCAAAATTTTTAATCCACAATTATTATGTAAAACAATTATTTAGTCTTATTTAATATACTAAATTTTATCAACACCTGTGGATAACTCTGTGGATAACTTTTTAAAACAAGTGTTTGAAGAAAGGTGGTTTTATGGAAGAAAATATAATAGAGATATGGTCGCAAGCGTTGGAAATACTAGCACAAGAGATTTCTCCAGTTGGTTTTGCAACATATGTTGAAGTAATGGTTCCAAGAGCTGTGGATAACACAACAATATGCTTTTTATCGCCATCAAATTACCATATCGATATATGTAAAAAAAGATATCTTGATTTGATAGAAAATACTCTTACTTTTCTGACAAAAAAATCATATAAAATTATTTTTGAGTCAAAAGATATAATTCCAACAGAAGAAGAAAGTTCAAGTAACGAAGAAAAAATCACAGAAAAAATCTCAAACAATAGGGAAGAAGAACAGGATAAAAAAACTAGTTTAAACAATGAAAAAGAAGAAACTGTAGTTGCAAAATGTCCAAACCTAAATCAAAAATACACATTTGATAATTTTATAATAGGCTCAAATAATAGATTTGCACATGCAGCAGCATATGCGGTCTATGAAAATCCTGGCTATAAATATAATCCACTATTCATATATGGTGGTGTAGGGCTTGGTAAAACTCATCTTATGCAGTCAATTGGAAATGAAATGTACAAAAATAATCAAAGCACTAAAATAATATATTGTACAGGTGAAGAATTTGCAAATGAAGTTATTACATCAATAATGACAAATAAAAATGATAGTTTTAGAAAGAAATACAGAAATATAGATTTACTTTTAATAGATGATATTCAATTTTTAGCTGGAAAAGAGAAGTGTCAAGAAGAATTTTTCCATACATTTAATGCATTATTTGAAAGTGGAAAACAAATTGTACTTACATCAGAAAAACCACCAAAAGAAATACCAGAACTAGAAGATAGACTTAAAACAAGATTTGAAATGGGACTTTCAGTTGATATAAAAAATCCTGATTTTGAAACAAGACTTGCAATTCTTAGAAAAAAAGCAGAGAAGGAAAGATATGTTATTTCTGATGATATACTTGTTAAAATAGCTACAAGAGTAAAATCTAATATTCGTGAACTTGAAGGGGTATTTAATAAACTTGTTGCATATACATCATTTACAAATAATGCTTTAACTGATGATATTGTTGATAATACAATCGAATCTATATTAGTTAGAAATACAAAAGTTATAACAAGTAAACTTATAATGCAAGTTGTATGTAAATTTTTTAATATTAAAGTAAGTGATATGGTAAGTGATAAACGTTCAAATAGTGTAGCGTTTCCAAGACAAATAGCTATGTACCTTTGTCGTGAAATAGCAAATATGTCATTTCCTAATATAGGTAAAGATTTTGGTGGAAGAGATCATTCAACAGTTTTGCATGCTTATTCAAAAATAAAAGAAGAATATGATAATAAAACTGAAACAAAATCTTTAATAGATGATATCAAAAAATCCTTATCTGTTGAGGATTAGAAGTTATTATTACAAAAATATTACAAATATTTTACTTAAATATTACATCAAAAAAGTTATCCACAGAAATGTGTGAATAACCATGTGGAAAATCTGTGAATAAGTAAAAAAATGTAAAATTATCCACACAAAACAAATATTCTGTGGAAAAATGTAACAACTTATCCACAGAGTTATCAACATTTAAAATTATAGTGGTAGCAATACTTTGATATAGTTTTCCACAATATCAACATAACCTACTACTACTACTATGAAATATATATAAATATTATAATAGTATTTATGTATGCACTTTTGAAACCCAACTTATCCACACCTGTTGATAAAGTTAAAAAAGAGAAGAGAGGATGAAACAAAATGAATATAAAATGTAATTTAAAAGAACTAATAAATGGATTAAATGTTGTATCAAAAACATCAGCATCTAAAACAACAATGCCTATACAAGAAGGTGTATTAATAGAAGCATATGGAAATGAAGTAAGACTTACTACATATGATCTAGAACTAGGATGTGAGCATAGATTTTCATGTAAAGTAGAGGAAAATGGAAAAACAGTTGTAGATATAAAAACTTTAAACGAAATAGTTAGAAGAATTGAAGATGAAGAAATAGAAATTACTGTAAGTGAAAACATCTTTACTTTAAAATCAGCTACTGGTATATTTAAATTAACTACTATGAATCCAGATGAATTCACTAAATTACCTGTGTTTAATGTGGATAATTCTATTGAAATTTTACAAAAAGATTTTAAAGAAATGGTAAGAAGAACAGTGTTTTCAGTAAGTACAGATGAAAATAGACCAGTATATAATGGTTCTTTAATAAAAGTAGAAGATAATATATTAACAATCGTGGCAATAGATGGTTTTAGATTATCTCTTAGAAAAAAGTTGAGTAATAAAAATATAAATAATTTCAAAGCTATAATTCCAGGTAGAACATTAAATGAATTATTAAAGATACTTACAGATAATGAAGAAAGCATTATAAAAATAGGTGTAAATAAAAATCAAGCATTATTTGAAATAGATAGTAGTATTC
>CAKPJL010000006.1 GCA_934162655.1 uncultured Clostridia bacterium
GATCATCTTGTGTTATAGTTGATTTTATTTTGTATTTTCTGTACATTGATTTGTTTAGCTTTCCATCTTCAAATCTTATCATACCACCAACTATACTATCATTTCTTAAATTTGCAATATCAAAACACTCAATACTATCTATTTCTTGAACTTTTAATAAATTAGATAGTTCAAATATTGCATTATTTTTTTTACTTTCCAAATTTATTTTTATGTTATTTTCTACCATATCAATTAATTTTAGTTTTTGCCCTTTTTTAGGAACTATGCACTCTACTTTTAAATCTTTTACCTTAAAAAATTCTTTTAATAAATTAAAATTACTTTCATTTAATTTAATATAAATCTTTTTTGGTAAATTATCTACACCTAAATAATATCTTGATACTATTGATATAATATTTTCATAAACCTCATCTCCCAAGATATCGGGTATTACCAAATTATCGTTTAAAACTATCTTATAATCCCTAATTTTAAATACTTGTATATATAAATTATTTTCATTATATACATATCCTATTATATCTGAATTAATTTCATTTAAATTAGATACATTTTGCTTTTCATATATTTTTTCTATGCTGTCAAGTCTTTGTTTTAAAATTTGTGCTTTTTCAAATTCTAGACTGCTTATACACTCATTTATTTGTTCTTTTATATTAAGTCTTAAATCATCTCTTTTACCTTGTAAAAATGAAATAACTTGATGTATCATTTCATCATAATCTTTTTTATTTACTTGATTTGAGCAAGGTCCTAAGCATCTAGATATGTGGTAATATAGACAAGGTGACACTTGTTTTTTATTTTTAAAAATTTTTTTGCATCTTTTAAGTGGAAAAATTTCTCTAATTAAATGCAAAGTTTCTTTTATAGCAGATACATCAGTATATGGGCCAAAGTATAGATTACCATCGTTTATTTTTCTTCTTGTAATATAAACCGTTGGAAATTCATCTTTTATGGTAATTTTTAAATATGGATATGTTTTATCATCTTTTAGCATTACATTAAATTTTGGATGTTTTTGTTTTATATAATTACATTCAAGTGCTAAAGCTTCTGCTTCATTTTTAGTTATAATAAATTCTATGTCACGTATTAACTCTACCATATTCTCAATTCTTTTAGATTTATTATTCTTTTGAAAATACTGTCTTACTCTTCTTTTAAGAGATATTGCTTTACCAACATATATCACATTTCCATTTTCATCTTTCATCTGATATACTCCTGGTAAATCTGGAATATTTGCTACTAATTTTTTTATATAATTATTTGGATACACAAAAAACACCGCCTTATATAAAAAGGAAGTACACATATAAAGTATACTTCCTTTATTATTACAAAATTATAGATTAAGCTTCTACATCATCAGTTTCATTATATTTATCGATGATAGTTTTTTGTAACATTTCTCTTGTTTCAGTGTTTATTGGATGTGCTATATCTTTGAATTCTCCGTTTGGAGTTTTTCTGCTAGGCATAGCAATGAATAAACCTTTATCACTTTCGATAACTTTTATATCATGAATTACGAAAACATCATCAATAGTTATAGAAGCGATAGCTTTCATTCTATTTTGAGAAGCTACTTTTCTTACTCTAACGTCTGTTATTTGCATGTTCAACACCGCCTTCCTGTAACCACTTTGAGTACACCTATATTATACACTATACAGCTTTAATGTCAAGCGTTTTATTACTATTTTTCTAAAATTTGTAAATGTGATAAAATATACTATTTTTAGCCATTTTTCGACATTAGCCAAGATTAATTTTAGTCCTTTTTGCATCAAAATAAATATCATTTTCTACATATTCTGAAAAACCCTTCATGAGTGTTTCAGGCTCAAGGTTTTGTTTGCAACTTGAAGCAAGCGTAATATCAAGTGTGTTAAAATCATATTTAAAGTCAAGCACTAAAGGCTTTATATCTATTTTCTCCATCCTATCTTTACTTCTTTTTGTAACTAGTATCTGAGGAGATGATAAATATTCTTTCATTTTCTCTTCATATTCTTTTTCAAGCAAATTAATCTCTGTATTTGTTTTATTCTCTAATAATTCTTTTGTATAATTGAATTTTATTTCATAATCACTAGAAATAACTTTCGTTTTTAGCTTTATTATATCAAGTGCTTCAACTTCATTTGCACTAAGTATTGTAACTCCTTGTGGCAAATTATCATTTAGTATTTTTATAAAATACGTAGTAGAAATCTCATCATCTACTAAGACTTCTGCAATTTCTCCTGTACTTTCAATTCCTAACTGTATTTCTGATGCAATTTCTATTAAAGGTTTATTCTTTTTATTATATTTGATATTTATATTGGCTCTTCTAAAAGCTTTTTCAAATAACAAAATCATATCGTCATTAGTTAAATATAATGCAAGTTTAGATTTGGTATAAGTATATCTGATTTTTTTCAAAAGAATCACCGCCTTTTTGACAGCAATATTATATAACATTTTAACCCAAAAAGCAAGTTTTTAAATATTTATATGTTATTTAATTTCCATAAATATAACATATAAAATTAACTTTATCTTACATTCCTAAATTATTCCAAATATATGAATACATTTTAAGTAATTTTTGCTTTATTAAAATATTTTCCTTACTATCTAGATTTGTATCATTTTTTAATAATTCATCAACTGCAAGTTTTGATAATTTTAACACTTGCATATCCTTAATTAGATCGGCTATTTTAAATTCTGGAAGTCCAGACTGTCTAATTCCAAAAAAATCCCCAGGGCCCCTTAATTCCAAATCTTTTTGTGCAATTTCAAAGCCATTGCTACTTTTTTCCATAATTTTTAATCTCTCTTTTGAAGTGCTTGATTTATTATTTGTTTTTAGTATACAAAAAGATTCATAGTTTCCTCTTCCAACTCTACCACGTAATTGGTGAAGAGAAGCAAGTCCAAACCTATCTGCATCTTCTATTATCATAACAGATGCATTAGGAACACTAATACCAACTTCAATAACTGATGTTGATATTAGGATATCAACTAGACCATCTTTAAATCTTCTCATTATCTCATCTTTTTTTGAAGATGGCATTTTGCCATGTATATATTCCACTCTATATTCCTTAAAAAAATCATTGCTATATTTTTCATAAATGCTTTGTACTGAACTTAAATCTAATTTTTCACTATCTTCTACTAGTGGACACACTACATATATTTGCCTACCACTTTTTATTTGTGATTTTACAAAATTGTTTACTCTTTGTTCTTGCATATTTGTAGCTATACATGTTTTAATTTTAATACGTCCTTTTGGCAACTCATCTATAATAGAAATATCTAGATCTCCATAAAGTATAATAGCAAGTGATCTAGGAATAGGAGTTGCACTCATAACAAGCGTTTCTACACTACTCCCTTTCGAAGCTAATTTAATTCTTTGGTTTACACCAAATCTATGTTGTTCATCTGTTACTACAAGTGCTAAATTCTTGAATTTAATATTTTCTTCAATTATTGCATGTGTTCCTATTAGTATATTTATAGTACCATCTTGTAACTTTTCTACAATTTCTTCTTTTTGTTTTTTTGTATTTGCAGAGGTAATAAGTTCTACATTTATTCCAAGTTTTGTAAAATAACCTTTTAATTCTAAATAATGCTGTGTTGCAAGAATAGCAGTTGGAGCCATAATAGAGGCTTGATAGCCATTTTTTACAGCCATATAGCATGAAATAGCTGCCACAACTGTTTTTCCGTGAGCCAACATCTCCTTGAATCATTCTATTCATAACATGATTTGATTTTAAATCTTGCTTTATTTCTTCTATAACTCTTTTTTGTGCATCAGTAAGATTATAAGGTAGTAAATTTTCAAAATTTGTAGTATCCACATCATCAAATTTGTTTTCTTTTAATTTTACATCATTACTTCTTCTTAATGTTCGAAGTGCAAGTTGTAAAAAAAACAATTCTTCAAATATAAATCTATTCCTTGAAAATTTAATATCATCTAAGCTAGAAGGAAAATGTATTTTTTTTATTGCATCATTTACTTCAAGTAAATCATATTTTTCTCTAAAATTCTTATTAAATACTTCGTCTAATTTTATATTATCGCTTAATGCCTGTTTTTCTAGTTTATATATATAATTGTTAGATACTCCATAAGTTAGTGGATATACTGGATATAATCCTTTTATATCTTCTACTTGATTTAAATTATATATACTTGGAGAATTTACTTCATACATTTGTCCACTAAGTTCAGTTTTTCCATAAAATAAATACTTTATACCTTGCTTTACTCTTGTCCTTATATATTTTTGATTAAACCAAATAAGTTTTATTGTACTAAAATTGTCATCAAGTGCAAAACAACTATAAATACTCAAATTTTTCCTTATGAATCTTACAGTAACTGGTGAAGATATCGTAGCAAAGAAAAGTGCATTTTCCCCATCTATAAAATCTCTTACTTCTTTTATTTTTTGTCTATTTTCATATTCTCTTGGGTAGTGTGTTATTAAATCATAAACATTTTGTATACCCATTTTATAAAGATTTTGTGCTTTAATTTCACCTACACCTTTTAAGAATCTAATATTTGTATCTATATTCAAAATATCACCTACATAATGTATTATATATTCAAAACAGATGTTTGTCAATAATAATTTTTATAATATTGACTTTGTTTACATAAAGTGATATAATATATATATATATTTAATTTATTAACTACTTTTAACTATAAAGGAGGATTATTATGGTTTACTACAACAGATTTAATGATACAATTATTAAAGGTACAAATACACTTTATCGGTTAAGGACTATAAATGTACCTGATATTGTAAAAATTAGACTTAAAAGAGGAAATTATTTCTTTTTAAAAGATGATAAATACATTTTGACTGTAAATGAGGAGTTAAATAGCAAAAATATGGATAAGCTAAATTCCCTTTGGATATCTGGAAAAAAACATTTATGTAATTATTGTGACAAGTATACATTTTTAAACTGCCCTAAGGTCCTAGATTTACAACTTCCCCAATCAAAAACAGCTAAAATATCTAAACAAATATATATTGCTTCAAAAAGGATTGAAAAATACCCTTTTATTGAATGTGGATTTGAGACAAACGATAAGTTTTGCGTATTTGAATGTAAAAATTTTCATTGTGGATGCTATAATCTAGATGATGAAGAAGATGATGATTTTAGTATAGAGGACACCACATCTTTTAAAAATACATCTAAAAAAACAATTTCAAAGACATTTTTGGATGGTGTAAAAAACTTATAAAAAAAATGCCATAGATTAAATTCTATGGCATTTTTTTAAAGTATTATGCAAATTAGTCCTCCACTACCTTCGTTAATTATTTTTTGAAGAGTTTCTTGTAGTTTCATTTGAGCCTCATCTGGCATACGATATAGCTTATTATGAAGCCCTTCATTTACAAGTTCATGTAGAGATTTTCCAAATATATTTGATTCCCATATTTTCTTAGGATCATTTTCAAATTCTGAAAGTAGATATTTCACCAAATCTTCTGATTGTTTTTCACTTCCTACAATTGGTGATACTTCTGTTTCTATATCAGCTCTTATCATATGAATTGAAGGTGCTGATGCTTTTAGTTTAACTCCATATTTATTTCCTTGCTTTACTATTTCTGGCTCCTCTAATGTAAGTTCACTCATTTGTGGAGTTACAATTCCATATCCTTTAATCCTTACTTCTTCAAGTGCCATAGCTATTTTGTCATATTCACATTTTGTTCTTGAATAATCACTCATAAGATTAAATATATCACTATCTGCGTTTATTTCAAAACCTGATTCTTCACTTAAAATTCTATAAAATACTTGTGGCATTATATCCATTTTTATTTTTACTGTTCCATTTTCCATGTCAGATCTACTAACACTTACATTTTCAAATAACTCATTTTCATTATTTATTTTTGAAATTAATTCATTTATCTCACGCAACGAATAATCCTTATTAAAATTAGTTCTTACTATTTCAATTACATCTTGTTTTAACCAATGTTCGAATGGTAACATAGAAAACCAATCTGGAAGTTTAAAGCCAAGCTCAGTTACTGGAAATTCTTCAAGTGTTCTAGAAAATACTTCTGTTAAGTCTTTTTCAGTCATATTTAATATATCAACTGGAATTACTGGACTATCATATTTTTCTTGCATACTAAGAGCTAATGACCTTGTAGTTTGGCTTTCTGGATGAGTTGAGTTAAGAAGCACTACAAATGGTTTATCAATTGCTTTTAATTCAGATATTACCCTAGTCTCTGCATCTACATAATCATCTCTACTAATGTCTGTTATGCTTCCATCAGTTGTTATTACAAGACCAATTGTAGAATGATCTTCTATTACCTTTTTAGTTCCAATTTCTGCGGCCTCTTCGAAAGGCATTGCCTCCTCACTCCATGGAGTTTTTACCATTCTTGGATTTTCACCGTCTAAATATCCTGTGGCACTATCGACTAAATATCCAACACAATCAACTAATCTGGTTTTCATTTTTACATTGCCATCAAGTGTAATTTCTACTGATTCATTTGGAACAAATTTAGGTTCTGTTGTCATAATCATTTTTCCAGATGCACTTTGTGGCAATTCGTCTTTGGCTCTTGTTTGTCTATATTCATTATCTATTTTTGGAATTACAAATTTTTCCATAAAGTTTTTTATAAATGTAGATTTTCCTGTTCTAACTGGACCTACAACACCTATATATATATCACCATTTGTTCTTTGTGATATATCTTTGTAAATACTATCGTTTTTCATAATAACCTCCAAGTTCATTTTTTCTTATTACAATATACTAAGCTTTATAGATTTTATGAATAAAAAAATAGTGATTTTTGAAAAATCACTATTTTTAATATTATTTATTTTGCCAAATAAGTATTGGGTAACCATCATTTATATTTCCTGGGTCAAGTACAAAATAATTAGCATTAATTATTAAGCTTTTTAATCCCGCACTATCCTTTTTAGTAGTGCCAATCGTACTTGCACTTCCAGTTCCAACACCTTGCTCACATGTCCCCTCTAGATAATAACTATTTTTAACATTTCCATTACCATTGGAAGTTCTTCCCACAATTGCTCCAGTATATTTTGAATTTCCTGTAACAGTTCCTGTATTATATGAATATCCTATTGTACCTGTTGAGTTTGAACTCATTCCAACTATTCCACCACTTGATGAAGCACTACTTTTTATAATACCTGTCTTTGAATTATAGCAACTTTCTATTGTAGCATTTACTGCATTAGCAACAATTCCACCGATACCTGTTTATATAATTTTCCAATATCACCACTATCAGAAGGTTCTTCACCTTTAAATTCAATAACATAGCAAAAACTTTCTTCCAAAATAGTTCTAGATTTTGTAATTGCACTATCTAGGTTCCCGTCATCAATATCCTTCATGGCACGTTCAGATAAATCCTTAATATAATCCCTATTGATAATATTTATATTAGGAATATTAATATTAATTTTTTCATCTTTATCCTTAACTACATATTGATTATTGATCATAACCAATTCGTGTCCACCAAAGTATAATATAGAATTAATTTGATCTAAAACTTTTTTTAGAATATATTTATACATTTTTTCTATATCACTTACATTACTTAGATTCCTCAAATTATCAGAAAATCTTTCTTTATCCATCATATATGATAAAAGCTGGCTTACTTTATTTTCCTTAATAACATATTCTAAAAGATTATCCATATACTGCCATCTACTTAAATTTGTTTTAGAACTATTTCCCCAGTAATATTCTTGATAGCATCCAAACTTTTGTTAAAGCTCACAAAGCATAGGACCACTTAAATAAGGCATAGCAATTCTTATACCATCAACTTCTTCTATTTGAAAATCCCCATCTAAAATTGCGATTATATCTTTATTTTTTAATAAGTTGTAATTAGTATTCATACATTTCCTTATTCCTGTGTTCTATATCTTCCATTTTTTTGGATAAATATATTCTATTCTTTCTTTTTTGGGTACATAATGTTTTTTGATTTTAGTTCTATTTGATTTTAAATCAGGTAATGCTTGTCTACAATATTTATCTAATTCACAAAATATATTTTGACAATCAATAAGTTGTAATGGTCTATTACCAATTTTTTTAAAATCTAAATTAAGTCTTTTAAACTCTTCGTCTTGATGTTCATACATATACCTAATTATATCCTCATTACTCATTTTACCTTTATCAATAAAACACTTTTTTATTCCTCTTAATGAACCAGGCCCTGCTACTGTAAATTCATCTTCTTTCCAATTTACCACTTCACTATAATTAATATCAGTTACTAATTGATAAGCCATAAAATTACCTATTAATGGATAACTTTTAATTATATTAAATGCTTGTTCCATAGTTTTACATTTAACAATTTTACTTTGCATTTTATCTTCATTAAACATTTTATTTAAAAGTGCTAAATGGTTAGCATGTTTTCTATCATAACCAAATGCTTTATTAGCACAACTAATATAAGCATCATTATAAATTTTAGTTCCATTTGATATCGCACTTTCTAATGTTTTTGAATAAGCTTTAACATCAAAAGTCTTTAAGGTAATATCTTCAAAATTATTTAATAATAATTCCCAAGTTGATTCTTTGTTAAATAGTTTAAATATTAGTATTCTAAATAACATATCCTCGTCAGTATAACTTTTACCATTATAAATTACATTTTTTAATAAATACTGGCTAACTCTATCATTAACTCTATAACTATTGCAAAACTTATATTCTTGTAAGATTTTATCATTAGTCCATGGAGCAGGTTCGCCATTTAATTTTTTTATAAAAATATTTTGTCTTTCACAAGCAAAATACCAATATAAATCATAAACTTCTTGTCTTTTTTTCATATTTACCTCATACATTTTGGATCTCTTGAATTTATACATTTTTTTAATACTTTTACTTTATCTTTATCTTCGATATAATTTGCTATTATTTTTTGACCAATACAACCACTTTTACATATTTTATAATCTTTACAAGTAGAACAAGAATTATTAGTATTTAACTTTCTAATATTTGAAAAATAGGATGAATTATACATTTCTTCAAGAGTATTTTCTTTTATATTTCCACTGATACCAAGTTTGGTAAAATACTTTATAGAATCACAAGGATATGCAATACCATCAAATCCAATAATCACAATTTCATCAGCAATAATACAAGGACTATTTTCAACACCTAGAATATTCCATGGACTGCCTAATCTTATTTTCCCCTTATTTCTAAGACTTACATATAACTCTTTTATCATCAATAATTCTTGTTTAGTTAAATCCATTTCTGTTATTCCTTTGCCATGAGGAACAAATCTAAGCAAACTAACTTTATCAAAATAAGATTTATCATTAAATAAATTTAAAGTACTAGTTACAGTGTCATTCATTTTAGGAATAGAGTCTTTTGAAACTGTATAATGAAATCCTAATTTTGCATTATAATCTTTAAAAACTTTATCAAAAAATTCAGTATGAGAATATGTAGATAAATCTTGTTCATCTGATAAAGTATCAGCTAAAGAATATATAATTTTATTTAAACCATTATGTAATAATTCTCTACATTTATTTAAGTTTTTTTCATTTCTATAAGCAAAAGTATATAGTGTTGAATTCATACCTGATTTTGAAGTCACTTTTATTAACTCTGGCAGTCTTTCATACATTAAAGGTTCCCCACCAGTAAATACTATTGTTTCTACATTCATATCTTTTGCTTCATATATAATTTTTTTTACATCTTCAAAATCTAATTCTTTTACATTATTAGAGCTATTAGTTGCACTACTTGAGCAATGCTTACAATTTCTAAAACATCTATTAGTAAGTTCAATTTTTACCTCTTTTAACATTGTTATTACCTCCAAGAAATTTATATAAGAGATTATACAATAAAATACAAAAAATTCCCATACTTCCTTGTAAAAATATAGGAATTACTATATAATATTTTTTTAGAAAGAGAATTTAGTTCGTAACTTGTTGTTTATTCGCTCCCATAAAATAAATTTATTGACTGTTCTAAATTATCTTTATTTTGCAGTAATTTTGCTACTCTTGAATTATCAATAGGTTAGTTTTTGTAAGCGTTAATATTACAGCTATTGCAAGTATTACAACAACCACTATCGTTATAATAAGCGTTATTAATGATACACCTTTTTTACTTTTCATTACTCTTCCTCTTTTCATAAGTTCAAAACATTTCACAATATTTTTTATCAAATATCTGTAAAAAAAGTCAATAGAAAAAAAAAGAAAAACAGTGATTTCTTAAAAATCACTATTTTTCTAATTATTTTTCACCAAGAACTGTATTTATTTTTGTCTTAGCTGCCTCTACACTACTTTCATTTGGAATCATTACATATAAAAGTTGACTTCCAGCAGAGTATGTTGATTTACTAGCACCAGTTCCTGTCAAACTATTTGTAGTAATATTCCATGATTTCATATCTTCTAATTGTTTTTTTACTAAAAGACTAATATCTTTTTGATCTATATTAGTTTGGAAGCTTTCTGAGATTGATTTAAGTATAGTTGTGTATTTTGACATAAGTGTTTTACCATTTAATACCTTATTAATTATTGCTTCTATTACTTTTTGTTGATTTTTTATTCTTTGATTATCACCACCGGCAAATGAATATCTTTCTCTGCTAAATGCTAGAGCTTGCGTACCATTCATGTGATTCATTCCTTTTTTAAATGATGGACCTAAACTTGATGTAAAGGCATAATCAGAATATACATCAATACCTCCTAGACTATCTACTAATTTTATAACAGTTGTAAAGTTAACTCTTACATAGTAATTTATTTCAGTATCTAGCAGATCCTCTACTGTACTTACAGTCTCGTTTATTCCATATATTCCAGAATGAGTTAGTTTATCTTTTGCCTTTTTGCTATGTAAAGTAACATAATAGTCTCTTGGAATTGATGTCATAAGTATTTGATTTGTATCTGTATTAACTGTTAAAACTATATTAGCATCACTTCTTGAAACATTGCTTATATTTCCTGATGTATCAATACCGCTAATGTATACATTAAACTTTCCACCAGACATAATCTTATCACTATTTTTATCTATTATATCATCATTTGCTTTACTTCCAAGTTTATGAGTTACAGTATATATTATTTTTGTTTTGCTTTCAAATTCTTCATTTTCATCTTTTATCATTGAGTATTGTGAAGAACTTAAAAGTGCAAAATAGCTTTTACCAGTTAAAAGAGATTCAGTAAGTTTTGATAAGCTCTCATCATCTTTATATGTAACTTTAACTTTTGAATCTATGTCTTCTTTTATGTCACTATAATCTTCATCTGCAGAAAACATATGTATATTTTTACCATTAACATCATTTATAGTATTATACTTTCCATCATTTAGCGTAATTATATAATAATTTTCTGTTTCTTCAATCGGCCCTGATATTGTATCTATAGTCTTCATTGCATTCTTTATAATATAATTATATGCAAATCCATAAACTCCTACAATTGCCACAGCTAGAATGCAAAACACTACATTTAAAACGCAGCTTTTGTTTCTTTTTAGTATACCAAACGCTACAAGACCAGTCACAACTATATCTACAATTGTTATAGCTATAAAATATGATGTAGGCAACATATCAATAGACTTTACATACATTAAAAATAAAATACTAATAACTAAATATATTGCACATAAAATTCCAAAAACTAAGTTAAACTTTTTTACTTTTCTTCTACCAGCTCTCTGCCCCATAATTTTCATTTCCTCCTAATATAAATTAAGAATTTTTAACCTCTTTTAATCTGTTCTCAAATTTTTTGTATTTAAAAACTTCTTCTATTCCTAAGTTCTTATTTATTATTATACTAACATTTTTAATATTATAGAATTTAAATATATCTTTTGCTTTTTGAAGCTCTCTATAATTAGTCTTTCCCATATCTTCGATTAATATTACTTTACTAAACTTATTTAAAATTTCTTCACTATATGCAGAAGATACAAAGTCATAAGTCTCAATAAATACTAAATCATAATTGTTACTATACTCTTTTAATTTTTCTTCTACATTTTGTCCTTTTACAAGTTTTGCTGTGCATACACTTTTTGACTCACTAACAAACATACTAGCTAGTTTGTCTACAATGTATGATATACTATTAATAGATGAAGTAGTTGAAAAAAGTATTATATTTTTTGAATCATTTAAGCATTTAAACTCTATTCTGCTTTTTAATTTTTCAAATTGTTCTTTTATATAACCTTCTTTATCTTTTATATATTTTTTTTCAAAATCAGGTAATTGTAAAAGTATTCCATCTTTAAATATTTCATCAATAGAAGATTTATCAACATATTTACCACATAAATATTCAATAAATACTACTATTAAAATGTAAAAAATAACTATACCTAATGGATATATAATAGATTTTTTTACTATTTGCAAAATATCTTTACCACTTATGTTAGATTCATCTATAACTGGCTTAGAAGATATTGTAGCATTAGTTATTCCATAGATATTTTTAATTTTTGAAATAAAAGAATTAGAAATATCTGTTGCAATTTCATATGCTATTTGACTGTTTTTGTTTTTTACAACTATTTTTATTACAGATATTTTACTTTCAGAATTATCAACACTTATACTCTTTCTTAATTCATCAACACTAATATTTTCAAATCCACTTGAAACATTTTCCAATAGATCATTGTCAAGTATAATTTTACTATATTCTGTTGTAAGAGTTGACTTTGGAATCAACACTTTAGCTTCTGATTCATATCTTTTATCAAAAACTAATACTAGATATGTCAATGTCACAACAAATGCACTAACAAATATTATAAGTATTATTTTCCATTTCTTTATAATAGATTCCATAACCACATTAATATTAAACCCTTCCACTTTTATTACCACCTTATTACTACATATATATAATTATGTTTTACCATATATAATCAATAAAATCAATTATTATATACAAACACCTTTAATAAATCTATAAATTTTCTTCCAATATATCAGCTATTCTTTTTGAAGCAAATCCATCCCCATATGGATTTTTGCTATTTGAATACTTTCTATATTCATTTTCATCGCTTAAAATTTTATGTGCTTCATTATAAATATTATCACAATTAGTTCCCACAATTTTTAATGTGCCAGCTTTTACACCTTCTGGCCTTTCTGTTACATCTCTTAATACTAAAACCGGTTTTCCAAAAGACGGTGCTTCTTCTTGTATACCTCCACTATCTGTAAGTATCATATAAGATTTTGCTATAATATTATGAAAGTCTAAAACATCTAATGGATTTATTATTCTTATTCTATCATTATTTCCTAAGACTTTATTAGCACATTCTCTTATTATAGGATTCATATGTACTGGATATATTACTTTTACATCCTCGTGTTTATTTACTATTTTCGCTATAGCATTGAAAATATTGTATAAATTTTCACCTATATTCTCTCTTCTATGTGCTGTAAGCAAAATAATCTTTGAATCACTTGCCCAGTCTAGCAACTCGCTTTTATAATCATCCTTTACCGTAGTTTTTAATGCATCTATTGCAGTATTACCAGTAACATATATATTTTGATAATTTTTACCTTCATTTACAAGATTTTGTTTAGCCTCTTCGGTTGGAGCAAAATTGTATTGTGCAACTATTCCTGTAGCTTGTCTATTAAACTCCTCTGGGAAAGGTGCATATATATCATATGTTCTAAGTCCTGCCTCAACATGTCCCACTGGAATTTGCATATAAAAAGAACATAACGCCGTAACAAAAGTTGTTGACGTGTCACCGTGTACCAATACTATATTAGGTTTTTCTTTTTCTAATACAGGTCTTATCTTTTCCATAATATTAACAGTTATATCAAATAGATTTTGCTTATCTTTCATTATATTTAGATTATAATCTGGTACAACCCCAAAGCAATCCAAAACTTGCTGCAACATTTCCCTATGTTGTCCTGTTACGCACACTATAACTTCTAAATCTTTTCTACTCTTTAATTCCTTAACTAATGGGCACATTTTTATTGCCTCAGGTCTTGTTCCAAATACTAACATTACTTTTTTCATATTTTACTTACTCCTTTTTACTAAATCCGGTAATTTTAAAAAAATCACATGGTTCTATTAATTTACAGCAAATATTTATTATTATGATACTATTAAAATTTGCTATATTAAAAAAAATGCAGACTTTTCACCATATTTATAACTAAATTTATCACATTTTATGCATTTTTCGTGGTATTACATATCATTTATTTTTTTATTATTTTAAGTGCGACTTGCTTTATTTTTTTCCTAAATATAATCAATATTATTATAAATGCAACTATATCATAAATAAAATTAATTATATAATTAAATTTTTCATATACTATCCATGACACTATAAAAAATATAAATGGAAATATATATATTATATAATTTTCTTTAAGTTTGACTATTTTGTTTACAGATATTTTCCTTACACTATAGAAAACAAAATATGATATAACATTAGATAAAATAAATCCATAAATTTTTAATATTGGTATTAATATAATAGAGCAAATAACATTAACAACAGCTGCAATTATGGTTGTACTAAAGGCATCCTTTGTTTTCATAGAGGCTGTATAAACACTTCCTTGAAATGTTGCAGACGCATTAAAGATCATTGAAACGAACATTAATGGTATATACTGTAACGATGAAAGGAATTTTTCATCTATACATATTCCATAATACACTTTAATAGCCGGCAATAAAAAGGCAGATATCATTATTACAAAAATTGTAAAAAATTGTAGATTTTTTGAATAATATTCAGATTTATCACTACTAGAATATTCATATATTGAATTTTCGGTCCATGCCAGTAAAAATATTCCATTTATAGTTGCAAGTAGCGTTGGAAATTTATTGGCAAAACTTATTATACCAGTTGCATCAGTACCTACAAAATACTCTAATATGTAAATACCAGCTATACCATTTAACCACCAACTAACTTGGTTTGGTATTAATGGAACAGAATATTTTAACATTTCTTTTATAATTTTTTTGCTAACTAATTTTAAATTAATAAATTTAAAAAACTTAATTCTTAGTAATATATATATAATAACAATAACTGAACCAGCAAATGTAGCTAAAAGTATACTTCTCTCATGTATTTTTGTAATAAATATAATATTAATTAATAACTGAGTTATCGTACTTATAATACCAGTTATGGAATAATCCAAATTTTTTTGTAATCCCCTTAACACTTGTTGTAGATATAATGCTAAATAATTAAATATAAAATATAATGCAAATAATACAGTATATTCAAATTTTGTAACTAGTACAATTGGAATATAACATATTATAAATATGCCTATTCCAAATAAAAATAGAAAAAATGAATTTGAGATATACTCTTTCTTCTCTTGTTCATTTTTAGCAGTACACATAAACCTAAAAATAGTCTCTGTAACTTGTAATGTAAAAATAGGACCTATTAGTGGAACTAAATTGGTTACTAAATTTACAGTTCCAAACTGGTCTGTCGATAAATATTTAGAATACAAAGGTAATAAGAAAAATACTAATATTTTAGAACCAAAGGTTCCGATAAAATATATAATTGTATTTTTTAAAAGTTTTCTATTTCTATCCATTTCTTCTTCCCTTCATTTTTGAATAAATACTTAAAGCAAATTTCATAAACCTTTCTTCATTTTTTGATTTTCTACAATACTTATCTGAGATATTTTTCAAAGATAATTTATCATTCTTTAATTCATTAATTATTTTTGCTCTTTCTCTAGGAATAGTACAGTTATAAATTTGCTGTACATTATAATAATCATTAATACTTTCTAATTTAGCACTTACAATATTTTCTTCTATAAGTTTATTTAATATATTTTTACCTTCTTGTGTATTTACAATAACCATACTAACGCCAGTATTATTTGGTTTAAATTTCTCACCCCAATAATCGCCTATTCTTAAATCCGCACATGAGCATGTTCTATATTTACATTCATAGCAATGTTTACCATATACATTTCCTAAGCAGAAAAAATCATAAAATTCATTCTTGCTTTCTTTTATGTAATATTTTTTATTTATGCACATTGTCTTCTTTTTCCAACCATGAATTTTATTTCTAAATTCTGCACTCTCTATATTTTTATATTTTTTTATAAACTTTTCCCATAGCAAATTAGTAGGTACTCCATGACATATTAAATCTACTAAAATAAATCCATCTCTTTTGTTTTTTTGTTTCAAGTATTTATCAACTGAACCAATTTGACAAGGTGTTCCAATTACTATTCCCTCATTTAACTGTGTTAATTGTGCAAATGCATCTTTACTGTAGCTTTGCAAATACTTTGATCCAGACGCCATACTTAATTCAGATAAGTTTGATATTACTACATGTTTAGCTATATTCTTTTTGTTATCATATATACATGCAATAACACTTTTCGACTCATCTAAAAATAGCTTAGACAATTCATAAGCTACCCCACCTGAGGAACTATTTTTTAGTACAGTTTCATTGTTTGAGTATACACTATAGAGTTTGGAGTCTTTTATACTTTTTATGTTTTTTTGTAATTGTCCACATACCTTTTTACAGTTACCGCATCTTATACATTTTTCAAAATCAATTTTATAGTAAAAGAATCCTTCTGAGTTTTTTTCTATTTTGATACAATTTTTAGGACACACAGACGCACACATACCACAACCAACACATAAATTAGTAATTCTAAATCTATTTTCCTCTAAGTTTGGCTTATTTAATGAATCCATTAAGTATTTTAATGATTCTTTCCTTTCTTTTTGCAGAATAATATTACTTTTATTAAAATCAACTCTGGTTTTTTCTAAAAAATAATCCAAATTATTATTGTATAATCTATCTTCCAAGTTAACTTTTTTTAAAATATTATATATTCTAGAATTTTGTGATTTATTATTATCTTTAAATCTTCTTAATGAAACAAATGGCACATTAAAGTTGATTGAAAAAATAGTGCCATGAAAAGAATCAGTAATAACTAAATAAGAATTATATATTAGTCTTAAAAATTCATCTGGACTAGCATCAACTATATCATATTTTTTATTTGCATAATCTTTATATTTACCAGGAATTAATACTATTTTTTTATTATATCTTTTAGCTATTTTTTCCACTATCTTATAATAATTATTATTTTCTCCTAAAAAATAACATAATATATAACTATCTTTTTCAATATTAGTTTTATCTAATTGAAAGTTTTCCTTCCATTCCTCTTTACTTAATAATAGTGTTGGATCTAATACTACACTAGCATTTTTGCCACATATGCTTTTTATTATTTCTTTTCCACTTTCTTCTCTTATGGAAAGGCTATCGAATGTTTTTATAAGAGATGCCATATTTTCTCTTATTTCCTTGTTTTCAATTGAATTCATACCAATGCTAGGAGCATAAGATATTTTTTTGGAATTATTATCTACAAAGCTTAAAAAGTAATTTTCATCAAAAACCGTCGGTGCCCATATTTGGTCACTACCACACACAAATTTTTCATACTCATTATTAAGTAAAAATAATTCCGTAGCATCTTTACAATTAGTTGAATATTTAAAATATTTATTTCTAAAATCATTAAATTTTTCACCATGCACATATATATTTTCTTTTAATTTAGAACCGCTATTAAATATTTTAAATAAAATATTTTTTATTTTTAATTTTTTTAGTAAGCTTACTTTTTTTTGCTTAGGCATATACTGTATCAATTCTGGAGTAAAGTTTGTATTATTTGCAATTATCTTTTGAGTAGCATACGCTTGCAAAACGCTACCGTAATTATTATATGTATGCCATGTCATTATGCCTACTTTTTTGTTACTATTTTCCATAATCACTCTTCCTTTTAAAAGCATTAGAAAACTTTTTTGCAATGTTTTTTCCAAACAATTTTTCTACATTATTATATACTTTTATCTTTATCTTATCTTTCTTAGGCACCCATGACCCTGAAAACCAATGTATTGTAACTGTGTTTTTAGTGATATTTTTAACTTTGGTTGAAAAGTCTATTGGACAAAAGAATTCCTTAGGATAAAAGGCAAAATCATCTATAACCTGTAAAGTATTATTTGGATTTAACCCCTTTTTGCACATAATATCAGTTATTATTTCAACATTTGTAGTTAAATTCATTTTTCCGTCTTTATCTATAAAATTCACATTATCATAATAGTCAAGTAATTCCTTAAACACAGGTAATTTGGCTTCACTTGCCATAATCCCAGTAGGAACCGTACTATACGACTCAAATCCAGAAAATGCCTTATTTTTCAAAAATTCATCTAAACTTTTTATGACTTCAACATCAGTATCCATATAAATGCCGCCATAATTATACAAGGCAAATAATCTTACATAATCTGTAACAAAAGCATACTTTCTATTCTCATAAGCTTGTCTTACATATTCATTCTGATCAATGTCAAAATTTTCTTCATTCCAACAAATTATCTTATAATCTTTACAAAATTTATTCCAACTCTTTATACATTTTTCTGCTAATTTGGGCATTTTTCCTTTTCCAAACCAACAATAATGTATTATTTTAGGTATCATATAATCCTCCCCTATTTTTTAAATTTTAATAAAAGTTTGCATAACCAAAACTGTCTTAATTTAAAAAATTTTACATACACTCTTGAAGTAATAGCTGATTTTTTTAAATATTGATTATTTTCCCAATTTCTATTAATACTATCCAGTTTTTTTAACACCCTAATACAGCGTTCATAATATATTTTTCTGTTATAAGGTAATATTTCTGTTGAATAAGTTATTAATAAATGTTTTATAGCTAAATACTCCAATTCCTCTCTATATTTATCAAAAATATTATACTTAATAAAATTATTATACAAATAGTCAATTGCAAAAAATTTATCATCCCTATTAGGATTAAATTTATTATTAGCATTCATTATTGAACTTTTTCTATATACATAATCATACAGTGGTTCATCAATAAGAGATACCTTTTTAGCCTTAGCTAAAACAAAAGGTATTAAAGCTAAGTCTTCATAAATTTTCCCATCTGGAAATAAAAATTTATTTTCAATATAATAGGACGTTTTGAACACTTTTGCACAAGCAGAGGTGTTAATAAGCGGATATTGTATTATATTTTTCCAATCTATTTTATCTGCATTGATAATTTTTTTGCCTTCATACTCCTTATAATAATAAAAGCACAATACTTCCGGATTTTCTTCTAATATTTTTATATTTAATTTATTTAATGCGTCAGGTTCAATATAGTCATCTCCGTCTACAAACCATATGTAGTCTCCAGTAACATATTTTATTCCTTCATTTCTTGCAGAAGAAAGTCCACCATTATTTTTTTTAATTATTCTAATTCTATTATCATTTATACTATTTATTAATAAATTAGACTCATCAGTAGAGCCATCATCTACAACTATAATTTCAAAATTTTTATAACTCTGCTCTAATATACTATTTATACATTTTTTAATGTATTTTTCTATATTATATACAGGTATAACAATGCTAAACTTAATTTTCCTTTCCATTATTTAAACTCCCATTATAAAATATAAATAAGCATAAAAAATACAATACTTCCAATTTTTCCTATTTTGTAAATAATATCGTTTTTTTCTTTCAATAATTCAAGTTCTTCTGGTAAAATTAACGCCACCGCTGGCATAAAATATTGAAGCATCCTACCAAATGTAACATGTAATGTAGCAAGATATGAAAACACCATTAATAAACACAAATACAAAAATTTACAGTTATCAAATTTCCACAGTTCTTTTCTAATATTACTAAATATTAAAGATATTATAAAGATAAATGTAGCTATTAAGAAGACTGTATAATTGGAATTTAACTCTTCACCAATATTTGCATATTTATAAATGTAATTTGGAACATATTTTATAAGTATATTTTGAAAAATACCATATTTTACTAAAATCGTGGTTAACAGAGCTACTATTACTAACATAATAATTTTTTTATTTAATTTAATCTTTAAATTTATAAAAGGATAAATAAAAATTAATATTGCCGCACTACTGTGAAACATAGACGCTATAATTATTCCAATTAAATACTTTAGAAATTTCTTTTCATGAATAAATTTAAAGCTCATTAAAAAAACTGAAATTGCCAAAAACTGTCTTATGGCAGATAATCCTAACTCATACATTCCAAAGGTTATAAAGTAATAAATTAATAAAGTGTAATTCTTAGAATTATCAATTGCAAATTTATAAATCCCATAAATACTAATTAATGAAGTAATAAATACAAACACTTCAAAGCAACCAGTCAGTTTATAAATGCATAACATTAATAAATTAAATAGTATGTCATTTGTCAAACTAATTTTTACATTTTCTATGGTAAAAAACCAATTTCGATAACTTTCGTAGTCATTTCCCTTATATATTCCTCCTAAGATGCTTCCCCTAAAAGTAGAAAAAATCAGTAATGTTACTGCTGACATAATGATAAAGATTTTTCTGCCTTTACTATTACAACGCTTTGATATTATAAGGAACATTATACACAAAATTAAAACTATATATTTCATAATTATTCCTCTCTTATAAAATTTCCTCTTTTAACAATGCTTTCATTTTCTCCCATGAATACTTTTCCAGATATACTTTTTTGGCATTTTTAGCCATACTTAAATATTCTAATTCATTAATGTTTTTAATTTTATCCATAAATTCTTTAGCGGAATAATTTATAGCATATCCTATTTTATTATTACTAACCATTTCATCAATTCCTGTATTCTTACAAACAATTATTGGTTTCCCGAGAGCCATTGCCTCATATACTTTATTAGGTGCAGAATATTTATGATTTGGAATTTCTGGATTATATGTAGCAAATAAAATATCGCAATCTTTTTCTAATTTTAATACTTCATCATAATTCATTGAACCATAGTATTTTATATTGTGGTATTTTTTTGCCATATTTTCAAAGTATGTTTCATATTTTCCAAATCCACCGATATGTAATTCCACTTCTTTACTGTTCTTTACTTCATTACACACTTCTACCAATAGCCTATCATCTTGCAATATTCCAATGTAACATATTTTTATGCACTTTTCATCAAAAGGTTTCATCTCTGTATCTTCTTCCACTACTTCTGGTGAATTATGAATAATAAGAACTTTTTTTGGATTAGACTTTGCAATCTGTTGTTTCCTTTTTTCACTACATATCAATACTATATCAGAGTTGTTTATTAATTTTATATCTTTATTCTCAACAGCACTTTTAAACTTTTTTAAATTATGGCAATCAACATAAAAATCATAAATATCATACAAAAATTTAGTTCTACTTTTTCTAAAAGCCTTATATGCAACAAATGCTGTATCAAAATCACAGGCATGTATTATATCTATATTATTCTTATATTTCTTTACTTTCCTATATATATACATCTCAAATCCCAGCATCTTAAATATGTTTTTTAATCCATTCCCATATTCACTTGTTTTTTCATACATAATATATTTAATATCACTAGTGTCTGGTATATTTAATTTCTGTCTATTCCATCCTAAAACAATAACATTACAATTATTTTCTTTGTAAAAATCTATTTCCTTTTTTGCTCTTGAATCATTTACAATTGAGGTACTACGTAAAAACAAAACTTGTTTCTTTAAAGATTCATTATATATGTCAAGATATTTTTTCATAATGTTTTCTAATTTTAATTCTTCATTAAAATTATTATTCTGAGTTTTTAGTTGTAAAATTTTATTTTTAAATCCATTAACATCATTTATATCCACCAATATTTTTGATATATCTCTATTTCCCCTACAATTAGTAGCCACAATAGGAAGAGAGCACATAGTTGCTTCTATAAGATTTACAGGAAGACCTTCTCTTAGTGATGTAGATATAGCAATGTCAGACACCCTCATAAGTTTTGGTACATCTTTTCTATAACCTGTAAAAATAACATTGTTTTCAAGTTTTAGTTCTTGTACTAATCTTTGATATTCTCCATTATAAGAGTCTTTTCCAACTAACAGTAGTTTATATTTGGAATTTTCTACTATTAATTTTTCCATTGCTTTAATTGCCATAATTTGATTTTTGTTTTTATTTAATTCTGCAACATAAATTAAAACTATATCATCATCTTCTATACCAAGTGATTTTCTTAATTCATGCTTTTCTTCTTGTGAAAGCTCAAAATCGAATTTTTTAGAGTCTACTCCTACTCCAGGGACATAGTGTGTTCTTTTAGCCTTAAATTTTTTTATTGCAAGTTCATAATCTTCATTATTTATTGTTATTAAATCATCCGTATATTTTGATAAATACTTCTCAACAGGATAAAAAATCAACCAATTAATTTTTGGAGCCCCTTTATAGAAATGAAAGCCATGGGCAGTATAAATTACTCTTGTTCCATATGCATTTCTTGCATGTTTTGAAGCAAGTCTTGTTACTACACTCCCCATAGGCGTATGACAATGAATTATATCAAATTTTTCTTCTTCAACAACCTTTTTTAGTTGTTTTATAGCTTTTAAATTGTTAAGTTTAAATGGGCCACGCTCAAAACTAATCTTATGCTTCTTATCGCAATATGGTATTACCTCATCCCCATTTGTTGCCACATGTACCTCATATCCTCTTTCTTTAAACATTTTTAAATAAGGAATATGAAAATGTAGAATATGTGAATCAACAGTAGCAGTAAATAACACCTTCTTTACCTTTCCCATAATAAATTTACCTTTCTTTTATATATTTACAACTCGATCTTCTGGGTCCAACTCTGTATCCATAGCTATTTCATTGTTTTTTTTTAATTCTTCAATTTCTTCTTCTATACCTTTTTCAGAAATTGAGGCACCAGTCTTCTTAAAGACAATTGCAATAGTTTTAAACAATATTTTTAAATCTAGAATAAATGAAATATTATCAACATAATAAAGATCAGACCTTATTTTATCTTGAATTGTTATATCATTTCTACCGTTTACTTGTGCCCACCCTGAAATTCCAGGCAATACATCATGTCTTCTCTTCTGTTTATCGTTAAAATGTTTTGTATACTCCCTAATCCAAGGTCTAGGTCCTATAAAACTCATATCGCCTTTTAGTATATTTATTAGTTGAGGTAGCTCATCTATACTAGTAGCTCTTAACACTTTACCAAGTTTAGTTACTTGATTTACGCCATTTTTATCTTTTTTCATGGTTTGCATTTTATAAATATAAAATACTTTTTCTTTTTTACCTACTCTTTCTTGTTTAAAAAATGGATTCATTTTATCAATTATTAAAATTAACAAACATGCTATTAATTGAAATGGAGATGACAAAATAAGTCCAATTAATGCAAGTAAAAAGTCTAATATTCTTTTGATCACATTCTTATACATTTATTTACACACTCTTTCATATCTTTTATAATTAAAATAAGTAACTAAATTATATCATGAATATCTTTAGCTATCAATACTTTTTAGCCATTTTTTTGATATTTTATTATATTTTTTTACATAATTTTACACAAAAAAATTATAGCATCTATTTCTAGATGCTATATTTTATATTTTGTCTGTAAATAACTTACAGCCATTTTTATAAATATTTCTTCTCTTTTCATTTCATTACCTTTGTCGATAAATTTTAATGTACGTATTCCATATGAATCAAAAGGTGCATATTGTTCATACATTTTAACCACTTCAGAAAATTTTTTAGAAGAAAGGGTTTTATAATTTTCTCCTAATATTTTACCAAGTATTAATAGTAATTCAGTCATAAAAAATTCCTCCATTTTGTAATCTTAATACTTCGCTCAATATAACTATTTTAATTTTTTCATCCCCAAATTTTTTTGTAGGATTAATGTCTACTAATACGATTATTATAACACTTATATTTATTGATGTCAAATTTTATTATTTTATGAACTCCTCCTTTTTAACAAGCCCCGTTGTGTTTATATAATAATCATGTTCTTTTATTATTTTTGCTGTACTTTGAGTTATATCAAATATATCAAAACAATTTATTATATATCCTTTTGCTTCATTTATTTGTATATATTTATTTACTTTGCTAACGAATTCCTCTCTGCCATGTACTACAAAGACAAATTCCTCATACTTATAATCATTAATTATTTTTTCATTTAACCATTCTGTATAAAACATATCGTCATTCATTTTTTTATAAAATCTCGATATTATATTTTTTGCCTTTCTTCTTTCATCTTTTTCATTAATATAAATAACCTTTACATTTTGTAATTCGTTTGTTATAAAATTATTTGCAATAATATATGCATGAGTTGTATTTACAGTAAAACAACATAGTCTTATTTTTTTCATCTTTTGTTCCCCCTTAAATCTATTTAAATTTTATCACTTACTTTTGGCTTAGTCAATTTTGTTTTTTAGCATATTGGTTCTACTTTTGACGTTTTTTGTAATTTACAAATTACATAATTTTGTTTTCGACATGTAACAATAAATGTAGAGCATTTTAGACATTTTTTATTTTAGTTTTTATTAATATTTTCTTTATTTTTGCTAACAATATTTATGGTGATAAAGAATGGGGATAAAAAAAATAAATTACAGTTTTTTAATATTTATATTTTCTATTATTTTACTAAATTCATATATAATATTTAATATAAATAAATCAAATAATATAAAGGAAAATACTTTTAGATTTCATATAATTGCAAATAGCAATTCCTTGCAAGATCAAATTATAAAATTAAAAATTTCTTCTAAAATAGAAGATTTTATAAATAATTTAGATTTAAAAAATAAATCTAAATCACAAATATATCAAACTATTTTGGATAATTCTTCTAACATATTAAATATAGCAAATAATACATTAAAAGATGAAAATGTAGACTACAAATCAGTTCTAAATATTGGTAAAATACATTACTTAGATAGCAAGGATAATCAGTTAATCCATATGGATAGCGGAACATATAATTCTTTTGAAGTTTTACTTGGAAAAGCTCAAGGGAAAAATTTTTGGGGACTTATAGATCCAAGCTTAGAAAATATAGAAAGACTAAAGAATTTAGATACAATTCTTCCAGGAATAAATACACTATGTGACAGTATTAACTTACAGCCAAATAAAAATATAGAGCATAAGTCAATGTTAAAAGACTTATTTTCATATATAAAAACTACAACTTAAACTTTTTTAAGTTGTAGTTTTTATTACAAATGAAAAAATGTCTAATATTTCTATTAGACATTTAGTTCTTTTAAGCTACTTCTTTTGCATGTTCTTCTTCATCAACTTTTCCGAAAAAGGAAAAAGCCCATATTCCAGCTACACCAACAATAGTGTAAATTATTCTACTTAGCATACTAGTCATACCACCAAAAAGTGAAGCTACAAGATCAATACCAAATACTCCAATACAACCCCAGTTAATAGCACCAATTATAACTAAGGCAAGAGCTATTGCATTTAATGCTTTCATAAAAATACCTCCTATAAAATAGTCTACATATATGATTTGCATTTTTATAAAAGTTATACATTTTTATATTTTATTTATATATTGAAGATATGAAATTATAGCAGATGCTGAAGATACGTTTAGAGATTCAACATCATCTCTCATTTCAATTTTTACTTTTTCATCACAAAGATTTAGTACATCAAGACTTACACCATTTGCTTCGTTTCCAAGTATAAAGGCACATTTTCTTGAAAAATCAAAATTTTTTAAATCATAACTATCACTAAGTGATGCTGCAATTATATTATAACCTTTTTCTTTTAAATAATTAATTATACTTAAATTTTTTTCATAAAAAATATTAATCTTTAAGATATTTCCCATAGTAGATCTTAGACATTTAGGACTATAAACATCTGCTGTATTATTTATACATATAATATTTTTAATGTCAAATGCAGCCGAGTTCCTTATTATAGTTCCTATATTTCCTAGATCTCTAACAGAGTCTAATATAAAAATATTTTTATCTATATTACTAGATATTTCTTCATCTAAATTTTTAATACTTTTCCTTAGTACGCACAATATACCTTGTGGTGTAACTGTATCGCACATAAAATTAAAAATATTTTCTTTTATATCAAACATTTTAATATTATTTTCTTCACATTTTTTTACTAGTTTTTCAAAACTAATTTTACCATGATTTATCTTACCTAATATTTCACTAGAATAAGCGATAAACATTACATTTATCGCTTCCTTACTTTCTAGTATTTCATAAGTAACTTTGAGTCCTTCTAGATAATAGGCATTGTTTCTTTCTCTGTTTTTCTTTTCATTTAAGCCTTTAACAAACTTTACCTTTTCATTTTCCTTACTAGTTATTATCATTTACTTACTCCTATATTTACACTTACTCTACTGATGTTTCAACATTATCTGTAACATTATCTTGAGTACCTTGATCTGTTATATCAGAACTTTCGGATTTTACACCAGTTATAGTTTCAATTAATTTATTTAGTACATCTGTATTTATATCTATTTTTTCTGTTGCACTATATTTGTTTACAATTTCATTTGCATAGTATTTTCTCTCAGAAGAAGAGTTTGCTCTACCATTTTCAACTTTTGAGTCTAATTTTATAATATGATATCCTGCTGTTGTTTCAACAATACCATTATATATTTGTCCGTCAGATAAACTTAAGGCTGCTTTTTTATATTCCTCTAATACTGAATCACCATCATAAAAAGTAAATTTACCACCCTCTGCTGCTGTACCTGTATCTTCTGAATTTTCCTTTGCAAGAGTAGCAAAATCTTCACCAGAATTTACTCTTGCAAGTAAGGCTTGTGCTTTAGAAAGTGCACTTGCTTTTTCTGTATCACTCATTGCAGTAGAATTTCCAGATTCATCTGTTTTTGTAGTTTTAATTAACATATGACTTGTATTATATTCATACATGTCAGCATCATCACCATATGTTGATTTTAAATAATTTATCATTTCTTCTGTTGTAGCATTTTCTGCTAGTTTTTCAATATATGCAGAAATAATATAGTCTTCTTCATATAGCTTTCTTAGAATTGCTATATTAATTCCTGATTCTTTCCATTTTGTAACTTGATCTGAGTCTGAAAATACTTCTTCTATTTCTGCTGCATCTTCACTTCTTAGAGTAACTCCTAACTCTTTTGCTTTTGCTAGAATTACTTTATCTGTTCCTGCCTTGTTTGCAATTACTTCTGGGATCTGAGAAGTTGTATATCCATAATATTGAAGCATTGGAGCAAACATCTTATAATATACTGTGTATTCAGATTTATTTACTATTCCATACTCTGTCTTTACTACTGCTTCATAATTTGATTTGTAAAATACGAATCCAAACACCAAAAGTGCTATTAGTACACATGCACCAACTATAATAAATATTACTACTTTATCTGTGCTGACACTACTTACTTTTACTTTTTTTACTTCTTCTTTTTTTGGTTCCTCTTTTTTTACAACCACTTCTTGCTTTTTTTCTTCTTGTTTTTCTACTACTGGTTTTTTTGTCTCTTTCTTTTCTACAACCTTTTTAGCACTAGTAGTCTTTTTTGCTGTGGTAGTCTTTTTTGTAGTACTTGTTTTTTTTGCATTTTTCTTCTCTTCGTTTTCCATATTCTACTCTCCTTTTACTCACTTTTACTTAAAATATTGTTTATTTCAAGCATTTTATTTTGCACATAGACAAGTATATCATTACCGATTTTATTTGTCAACGAATATTTTAAATTACTTGGCTCAAAAATTAAAATTTCACCTTTTTTACATATTTTAGTTATTCCTATTTTTCTTGCTAAATTTCTTATTTCAACAATTTTTATTAAATTTTCTACTTCTTTTGGTAAAGTACCATATCTATCTATTAATTCATCAACTACATCTAATGCATCATTACTTGTTTTTATATCAGATATCTTTTGATACATAGCAATTTTTTGAATGCTATCAGAAATATATCTATCACTAATATATGCAGATACACCTAAATCTATTTTTACTTCTTTTGACACTTCAATTTGATTATCATTAATATCATTTCCATTTACTTCTTCTTTTAATGCCTTATCTAAAAGACTTAAATACATATTATATCCTACACTTATCATGTGTCCATGTTGCATATCTCCAAGTAAGCTTCCAGCTCCCCTAAGTTCTAAATCCCTTAGGGCAATTTTATATCCACTTCCAAATTCTGTAAAATCCTTTATTGCTTTTAATCTTTTTTCTGATATTTCTGATATTTGTTTATTGTTTTCATAAGTTATATATGCATATGAAAGTCTACTAGAACGTCCAACTCTTCCTCTTATTTGATAAAGTTGTGCAAGTCCTAGTTTATCTGAATCTTCTACAATGATCAAATTAGCATTTGGTATATCAATCCCAGATTCAAGTATTGTTGTGCATACCAATATATCAAGTTCATGATTTATAAATTTAATCATAATGTCTTCAACTTGGGTTGGATCCATCTGCCCGTGGGCATAAGCCACCCTTGCCTCTTCTCCTGCAATCCTTCTTACTTTTTTTGTTATATCCTCTATACCCTCTACTTTATTTTTTAAATAAAATACCTGACCATCGCGTAATAATTCTCTTTTTATAGCCTCTGATATGATAGTTTCATCATATTCCATAACATATGTATGTACTGGAAGTCTATCTATTGGAGGAGTGAGTAAATTACTCATCTTTCTTATTCCAATAAGTGACATATTAAGTGTTCTTGGAATTGGAGTAGCTGTCATTGAAAGTACATCTATACTTTCTTTCATTTTTTTAATTTCCTCTTTTGCTTTTACACCAAATCTATGCTCCTCATCAATTACCAAAAATCCTAAATCCTTATATACCACATCTTTTGATAAGAGTCGATGTGTTCCTACTATAATATCAATTTTACCTGATTTTAAGTCACTTAATATTTTTTCTTGTTCTTTTTTCTTCTTAAATCTACAAAGCATTTCTACTTTTATGCCAAAACTCTCCATTCTAGATTTAAAGGTGTTATATTGTTGCAAACATAATACTGTTGTTGGGACCAAATATGCAACTTGTTTTCCAGACATTACTGCCTTAAAACTTGCCCTTAGGGCCACTTCTGTTTTACCATAACCAACATCACCACATAAAAGTCTATCCATTATTTCAGGAGATTCCATATCTTCTTTTATATCTTTGATTGCTTCTTTTTGATCATCTGTAAGTTCATATTCAAAAGAATCTTCAAATTCTTTTTGCCAGATACTGTCTTTGGCAAAGCAAAAACCATTTTTTCTCTGTCTTTTTGCATATAGTTTTATTAAATCCTTTGCTACTTCTCTGGTATATGCCTTAACTCTACTTTTTGTGTTCTCCCAAGTCTTTGAAGAAAGGCTATTTAGCTTTACTTTAGAATTTTCGTAATTTTCGTATTTTTTAACAAGATCTAGTTGTGTTACTGGCACATACAAAATGCCTGATTTATCATATTCTATTTTTATATAATCCCTTATAACAGATTCAACATTAATACTCTCAATTCCTAAATATCTGCCTATACCATGATTTTCGTGTACTACATAATCTCCTATTTGTAAATCTTCATAAGATGATATAAGCGATGTATTAGAACTACTTTTATTTTTACTCTTCTTTATCTTCTTTGTAACACCACTAGCCGGCTCTGCGATAATTAAAAATTCTAATTTTTCACTTACAAATCCTCCAGATAATATTTGCTTTGTAACATATATATTACTAAATGGCTTGCTTATATTTGAAATACTAGAAATAGAACTATAAGATATACCTCTATCATCTAAAAATCCTTCTACTTGTTTTTTTCTGTTATCACTTATAAGCGAAATAATAATAATTTTATCTTTTCTATTTAATAAATCTTGCTCTAAAGTTTCAAACGACTCTTTATAAAACATAGACTCTCTTGTACATAAGTCTATTTTTGGCAATCCATTTATAGAGATTTCATCTAATTTTTGCAAGAAATATATACCATTTTCTATTTCTTTGTTTATTAAATTTCTTATAACACTATCAAAAGAATTGTATTTATTTATAAACTCTTCGTATATATATTCAGATGTTTTTAAATGATCTATTATCTCATTATTTTCATACATCAAAGTAGAAGATTTTTCTAGTAACCTATCATACTCATCTATAAAAATATCAAATTTATTTTGTATAAAGAAGTCTAGTAATGTATAATTGTAATCTTGTATTAAATTAAAATATTTATTTATTATATTTTGATAATCATCATTTTCAAATTTATATATATCATTTAATATATTTTGCTTTAATTTTTCACTACATTTCTTAGTATTTATAAACTCTCTTAGTTTATCTATTATGCTATTTATCTTTTCTTTTTCTATTTTATTTTCTTCTGCTTGATATACCATAATATCTTTTAATACATCAATACTTCTTTGAGTAATACTATCAAAAGTCCTAATACCTGCTATACTATCAAAATCAAATTCTATCCTACAAGGGCTATCCATATTTATAGGAAATATATCAACTATTTCCCCTCTTACACTAAATGTCCCCTTTCCTTCTACTTTATCATACCTTTTATATCCAAGTTCTATAAATTTATTTATCAAGAAGTCTATGCTATAACTTGATGTATTACTTATTTTAATATTAGAGTTTACAACTACATTTTCTTTTAATATATTTGTTATAGCATTTTCCATTGTAGTAACTATTATTAATTTTTTTCTATCTAACACTTTTTTTAGTACATTAATTCTTTCATTTTCTATTTCATGAGACTCTGATGACATATCATAATAATTTAGTTCATAACTTGGTAAAAAACATATATTTTCTTCATCATAAAAAAAACTCAAATCATATATTAACTTCTTGGCACTTTGCACGGTTTTAGTAATTATAACACAAGATTTATCATTTTTTGTAGCACAAATAGCTAAGGCAATGTATGCCTTAGCACTATCTGTTAGTCCAGTTATAAGTAATTTTCTTTCATTTTCTATTTTTTTTGAATACTCTATATTACCATTTATACTCTCTAATAATAAGTTCATTTTTTCCTCTTTATATATAATAATTTATTCTAACATTTTATAAAACTCATCAAGTGTGATAACTTTTATTTTAAGCTCATTTGCTTTTGTAAGTTTTGATCCACTATTTTGTCCTGAAATTAAAAAACTAGTATTTTTTGAAACTGAAGATGTGGCTTTTCCTCCATGTTTTTCTATAATAGATGTTAATTCTTCTCTTGATATATTATCAAATGTACCAGTTATACATATTTTTTTATCATTTAGTTTATCTGATAAAACATCTTTTATTTCTCCATTCAAATTTACAGATGCATTTTTTAACTTTTCTATTATAGATAGTGTCTTTTCTTTTTTAAAGAAGTTTACAACCGATACGGCCATAATCTCTCCAAATTCCTCTAATTTTAATAGTTCATCGACACTTGCGTTTTTTATTTCATCTATATTTTTAAAATTTCTACCTAGAATTTTTGCAGCTCTTTTTCCAATATGATTTATACCAAGTCCAAATATTAAATTTCCTAGTGGATTGCTTTTAGATTCTTCTATTGCTTTTAGCAAATTATTTATAGACTTTTCTTTAAATCCTTCTAAGCTTGCGATATCTTCATACTTCAAATAATATAAATCTGCCACATCAAATATTAGCTTTTTTTCTATTAAACTATCAACTACTGCTTCACCAAGTCCTACAATGTTCATTGCATCACGTGATGCAAAGTGTACTATTGCTCTATATATTTGTGCTGGACATTCATTATTTATGCATTTTAATGCTACCCTATCTTCCTGTCTTTCAAGCTTTTCCCCACATACTGGACATACTTTTGGTTCTTCATATATTTTTTCACTACCATTTCTTTTTGTAGTTACAACTTTTACCACTTCAGGTATCACATCCCCGGCTTTTTGTATTATACAGCTATCTCCTATGCGTATATCCATTTCCTTTATATATGAAAAATTATGAAGTGTTGCCTTAGATATTATAGATCCTGCAAGCCTTACTGGTTCTAAAATTGCAAGAGGAGTAACCTGACCTGTTCTTCCAACCTGAACTAATATATCCTTAATTTTTGTTTCTCTCTGTTCTGGTGGATATTTGTATGCTACCGCCCATTTTGGAACTTTTATAGTCTTTCCAAGTTCTTTTCTTAGTTCTAAGTCGTTTACTTTTACAACAGCCCCATCTATATCATATTCTAGTGATTCTCTTATACTACCTATTTCTTTTATAGAATCAATAATTTCTTCTAATGTATTGCATACTTTACTATATTCTAATGTTTTTATTCCTAGACTTTTTATATAAGAAAGGCTCTCAGAATGTGTTTTAAAACTCATTCCCTTTTGAACATTAAATACAAATATACTAAGATTACGGCTCTTAACTAAATTGCTATCAAGTTGTCTTAAGGTACCTGCTGCTGCATTTCTTGGATTTGAAAGTAATTTTTTAGACGATCTTTCTAATTCTTCATTTATTTTTATAAACTCTTTTCTAGGTAAGTATACCTCACCTCTTACTTCTATTGTATCATTACTTTTAAGTATAGACGGTATACCATCTACTACCATAAGATTTTGTGTCACATCTTCTCCAATGTTTCCATCTCCTCTAGTGGATCCTCTAATTAATTTACCATTTTCATATTCTAGTGATACGGAAAGTCCGTCAATTTTGGTTTCTACTACAAACTCTATATTACTTCCATATTCTTCTTTTATTTTTGTAACAAAGTCTCCTACTTCTTTATATGAAAAAACATCTTGCAAGCTTTGCATTTGTACTTCATGAAAAACTTTGCTAAATATTTCCTTATTTTTACCACCTATTTTCATGGTTGGTGAATCCTTTTTATACTCTGGATATTTTTTTTCAAGTTCTCTTAATCTCAATGATAATTTATCATATTCATAATCTGATATTTCTGATGTATCTTCTTCATAATACTTTTTATTATAATACTTTATTTTTTCTGTAAGCTCTTTTAATTCTTTTATTTCGCTTTTATTATTTTCATCTTCTTTTTCAAAAAAGCTAATTTGATTATTTAACATATAACACCTCAAAATATAAATTAATTTTACTATAATTTGTTTATTTTTTCAAGAATAAAAAACAATAAAAAGTATGAAACTAACTTTTACTAGTTTCATACTAAAAATCATTATATAGCTAATTATAGTTTTTCTATCTGCTCTATTTTGAGTCCTGTTGCATAAGCAATATCCTTAAAACTCAAACCTACATCTTTTAAATTCTTAGCTATTTTTATCTTTTCTTTAAGTTTACTATCAATTACTTTGTTTTCCATTTCAGTTTTTATTTTATTGGTTTCTTCTCTTACTTCTTTTACCTCTGCTTTAGCTTTTTCTACTTCTGCCTTAGCTTCTTTTACTTCTGCTTTTGCTTCCTCTACTTCTGCTTTTGCTTCCTCTACTTCTGCTTTTGCTTCCTCTACTTCTGCTTTTGCTTCCTCTACTTCCGCTTTAGCATCTGCTATTAAGGTATTATATTCAAGATATGCTTCAAATCGCTTTTCTGCCCTTCTTCTTAACTCTTTGTTTCCAAGCAGTATTTCTAGATTTTTATTCGCGTCTTTAAATTTATCTTCCATCTCCACTAGATGATCAACTCCTTCTTTACTAGAATAATCTATAAAAGTAAGCCATTCATTTAAGGGATTTTCTAAATCTACTTTTTTTAATTTTCTAAATTTTGGTAGCTCGATAAAATAAAATTTTTGTCCACCAGAAAATTCCACATCCCTATGATTTTTGAGTATCGTTACTGTTTCATGAAAATACTCATCTTTTAAATCTTTAAATAGTATGAAGTCTAATATTGAAATAGATATTATATTTTTTAATTTATTGTAGTCATCTCCTGTAATTAGCTGACTTGCTGTCTTTTTACTTGAATAAAAACAAAGTCTACATATATAGTTTTTATATGGCCTTACTTGCATTTCTAAATCTATATATGTATTTTTATTTAATACTATATCTAAGTCTAGTCTACCATACTTTTCTTCTATTTTATCTTTTGAAAGCTCAGATTCTTTTTGTACACTTATACTTTCTATATCATCTACTTTGATATTTAATACAAGTGATAAAAAATCTTTTAGAAAACCTTCATTTTCCTTTTTTGAAAAAAATTCCTTAAATACTACATCATTTTTTAGATTTAATTTCTCACTTACATAATTCACTATATTATTCCTCCTCCATTATAAAAAATATTTTATAAAATTGCAATAGCTTTGGTATATTTTTCTAATGTAAAGTGAAATAATTTTTACTCCCTCCTTTTTTATTACAGATTTAAATATTTATGAATTAACTTTTTTGAATTAAATTTACTCTTTGAAAAAACACTTTTGATTAAAAAAATAAGATAAAAACATTTATTACAATATAAAATATGCAAGTATTTTAATACAGCTTTTTTGTAATGTCAAGTATTTATTTATAATATTAACCTTTTTGACAAAACTAGTGGGGTTTTGACAAATAATATAAAAGAACTAATCAGACTTTCTTTGATTAGTTCTTTTATAAAATATTTATCTCATTTTTATTATTCTTCTGCTTCAACATTAATTCTTTGCTCTGATATTTCTTTGATATCTTCTTTTACAACTGAAAATTTAGATACTGATAACTCATATGCTACCATCTCTTTTGTTGTTCCATCTTCTTGTACTTTTTCATACTTTCTTGATTGAACTCTACCAGATAATTTAACATTCGTTCCAACTTCTAATTTTTCGCAAAATTTAGCGTTTCTTCCCCACAAAATACATGGTATGTAATCTGACTTCTTATATGATCTATTTACTGCTACTAAAATATCAGCAATTTCTCTACCAAGTGGTGTTTTTCTATAAATTGGAGCTTTACACAAAAATCCATTAAAACTTGCATCATTTAGGGTTAAGATATCTTCATCACTAGTTTTTTCTAATTCTTTTGCAAAAATAGAAAGAACTAGTTTGCTTCTTGTTCCAACTTGTTTATTGTGTGATCTAACTTGACCATTTATTTGAACTATCTCCCCAACATTAATTCCCTCATCTGGAATTAATCTTTCAGATATAATAATTGGTAAAACATCATACACATCACTTAATCTTTTTGTTTGTATACAAAATCTATAAAATTTTTCTTCATAAATTTCGTGACTAAATTCAGGTGCCTCAACAACTGTACCACCAATTTCCATTATATTATTTTCATTATAGTTCTCCATCTTTTATGTTCCTCCTTTGGATATTATACTATTATTCATATGTTGCATATTATAAAAAAATTACCTTAAACTAGAAATATTATAGCATATTATTTCATTTTTGTAAAGAACTTATGTGAACTTTTATCTATAATTTCTTTATTGAGCATTATAATCATGTATACATTAGGAATTGTCATAAGTGCATTTGATATAGAAGAAATGGACCAAATATATGTCATTTGAAATTTACAACCTACATATATTGTTGCTACATATATTAATTTGTACAGTAACAAATATATTGTTTTATTTTTAAAAAGGAAATTTACAGCCACACTACCATAATAACTCCAACATGGAATTGTTGAAATAGCAAATATAGATAGTGATATTGAAAGTAACATATCACCAAATGGAAATTTAGAAAAAACAGATATAACAAGCTCCATTGGGGAATCTACATAAAAATAATTATTTGTTATAGCTATCACTATACCAGTAAGACTGCATATTATTACGGTGTCTATAAAAACAGAAAGTCCTGCTATTTTAGATTGTATATTTATATTCTCTTCACTTGAAGTAATATCAAACATTGGAGAACTACCTATTCCAGCCTCGTTAGAAAACATACCTCTAGAAAGTCCTACACTTATCATATTTAAGAAATAAATAATTCCAATTCCAGATGCTAATGAATTAATATTTAAGGCATTTTTTAATATGTTAATTATGGTATATACAAAGTTAGCTCTATACATGTATAATATTCCAATACACATGAAAATGTATAATATTGATGATATCGGTACTAAAATACTGCTGACATTTGCAATTTTTTTTACATTTCCAAATAAAACTATGGCAGAAAAAGCAGTTATAAATACGCTAACCCATTTAATATTTAAGTTAAAGCTACTTGCTATGCTTGTAGAAGCACTACTTGATTGTATCATAGAGCCAATACCAAATGATGTTATAATAACAAATATAGAAAAAAACAGTGCCATTTTATTATTTCCTAGTCTTTCTTTTAGTACATACATTGCACCTCCATAAAACTTACCTTTTTTATCTTTCTTTCTATATTTTAACACTATATATGTCTCTGCATATTTTGTCGCAATAGCAAAAAAACCAGATACAAATATCCAAAATACCGTTCCAATCCCACCGATACAAATTGCAGTTGCAACTCCTATAATATTTCCAGTTCCAAGTGTCCCTGCAAGAGTTGCCATCATTGTTTTATACGAAGAATTATTACTACTATTATTACTGTCTTTTTTAATTATACTTTTTACTGCTTGAAATATTCTAAATTGTGGAAAATGTAATTTAATTGTAAAAAATAAATGGCAAAATATTAAAATAACAATCAATGGAAGTCCCCATATAAATCTTTCTATAAGTTGTATTATATTCTCCAAAAAATCACCTATATTATGATATTTAAATAATATAAAAAGTATGAAAACTCATATAAAAAAAGCATAAATAAAATATTTTTTACTTAACTGTAAAATAAATATTTTACTATATGCTTTTTATAAAATTCTACTGTTTATGTTTCATTTGTAAATATCCTAACTCTTCCCAATTGTTATATGCTAGATTTAACCTAAATAACAACCTTGGTTTAGAACCTGCTCTATTTTTATCAACAACACAAGCATAATATCTAACATTTGGGTCACTAAATTTTTCTAAATCAAAGAATTCTGTATCAACTTCATTTAAGGAGTACTCATAATTTTCATAATCTTCTCTATTTATTTGTTTTATTAGACATAGTGTATCTAATACTTCTTTGACCGTTCTACTACCTGATAAATCATTAATTGTAAGATTTATTGGAAGAGTTTGTGTTTCTGTTAATTGTAGTGTAGCAAATATAAATATTTCATAATTTTGAGCTATATTTGATAAAATAGTGGTAGTCTTTTTTAACTCTTCTCCTATACCAATATTTGCTGTATCTGTCTTTAATGTATCATAAAACACATATTGTATTTTCTCTTTGTAATAATAATTTATTATTATTTTTTGAAGTTCTTCATTAGTATGATCTGTTATATTTACAAAGTAAATAGAATTGTTTATTTGGTTATTTGCCCACTCAGTAGCTTTTATTACTCCGTTAAAGCTAGAAGAACAAGTTTTTAGCCTTTCTACAAATTCTTCTTGTGTTTCATTTTCCTTCTTTAACACATACCCATATTCATCTACTTCTACATCTTTTCCTTCATCTGGCTTAAATTTAAACTCTAAAAGTTCACCCTCTGACACATGTAATTTTTGTCCATGAAGCTTTTGCAATTCTTTGTTATTAATTATTGTAGTAATTAAGCAAAGTTTCATTTTATCCTCTGACATTTCGTTTGAAATAATTAACACTTTTTGTTTTTGAAGTAGTGCCGTATATGCTGCAATATTTATTGTATACCTACTTTTACCTGAGTTTGAAGGCATAGCATATGCCATAGTTTCGCCTTTTCGTATTCCTTTAAACACACTAGTTAAAATAGAAAAAGGTAAATCAAGTCCAGTAGTTAAATTATTAGAACTTGCCTCTATGAATTCTGTAAGTCCAGAATTTAGTATGGATTGTTTAAATTTACCAGTTATTGTTACCTGATTAATTGCACTTTCTACTTCCTCAACAGACATCTTCTTATATAGTTCATAATTAGTTATATCTGCTATCTTATCTTGCATATCTTTTAGTGGAGTTTTTAAGAATTCTTTTCTTATCACAAAAAGTTTTTTTAGTTCTACATATACTCTTTCTGTGTTTATATTTTTCCCTCTTACGCTCATCTTTAAGTTAACTTTTAACTTTTGAACATAATCAGTTATTTTTGCAAAGTTAAAGCCTTTTTTTGCTATTTCAGGAGTAAAACTGGCAGCTTCTGTAAATAGAACACTTTTATATATATTTAACATTTCAGGATCATCAAAATATGTATCATCAAATAAAAAATAGTATTTAGTTATTATTTTGGGATTTTCAAGCAAAAGCCCTATATATGTCTGCTCAAGTGCAGGATTTTGTAATCTTTTAGGATATGTAGTAGATGTACTTATGTCCTCTTCCTCTTTTTTACCTACATTTTCTATCCTATCGATATCTTGTTCTTCTCTTTTTTGATTGTTTTTCCTCATCAATTCTTGAAGTTGAGATGTGGAACCATCTCCCCCAACATTAAAATATTTTTCTTCCATTTTTTCCTCCGTTTAATAAATTTATAGTAATTATATACTATATATAAAAATATTTCAATCGTAAAATATTAAATATTTTTATATTATTTATATAAAAAAGATTAGTAAAATTAAAGCAAACCTAAAAAACTGAACATTTTTTGGATTTGCTACAATTATTCTAATCTAATTATTTAATTTAACTAACTGTTTTTTGATACCTTTGCCACAGAAATTGTTGCATCATCTTTTAGAATATTTTTACTATTTTTTATTAACAATTTATTTAAATCATCAGATATCATCTTAGCACTTTTTTTAAGATCAACGCTTCTTAGATATTCTGTTACAAAATTGTTATTTACATCATCAGTATCTGATACAACTCCGTCTGTTAGTTGAACTATTATACTTCCACAATCTATTTTTTTACTTATTGGGAAAAAGTCACTTTTTTCATTTAAGCCAACAGGCATATTAAGTGAAGTTATAGTAGTTAAATTGCCTAAGCTATCAACTATATATGATGGTGCAGCACCAAATTTAATAATATTTAAATCAAGACTATCTAAATCAAATATAACTACATCCACTGTTGCAAAAATTTGTGTGTCATTTCTTAATTTTATAATACTATTTAATATTTCAAATGATTTGTCAAGATCAAATCCACTTTTGAATAACTTTTCAAGTGTGGAGATAACAAGACTTGAATACTTATTTGCCTCACTTCCAGAAGATGCCCCATCACTTAAAATAATCGCATACTTTTTATCTTCTAATTCATATGAAAGGTATGAATCACCTGATATATTTTGGCCATCTTTGATTTGTGATGTTATAACACTTTTTATTTCATATTTTGGCACTGTTATAATCTTAATTTTTGACTTTTCTTTTTTACTACTATTTAATATTAACTTTATCGCAACTTTCTTTTGAACTATTTGCTCTATTGCAGATATTATTAACTTCTTTTGTTTATCAATATTTGTTAATATATCAGTTACAAATGTATATTCCAATTTTTCATCTTTTACTAAATATTCATCCTCATATACTATAAATCCATTTAGTTTTAATTCTTCTCTTATTTTGGCTTGATTTTGATCTTTAACAACCAAACTAGATTTTAGATTTTTAGAGATAGACTTTAATATATTTGATACCTCTTTGTATTGCTTAGTTATTCTATTATTATTTTCTAACTCTTTTTGTTTTAATATTTTCATAACTCTTATATTGGAATAAACTTCTTCTATTCCAGCTATAAGCTCCTTGCTTTTTTTACATTCAATATCATCAAATATGTTTTCATTTAGTCTGTCACCATTTGCTAGTTTTAAAGTTATATTATCGACAATTAAATCTATTCTATCTACTTTTTTACACTCTTTTTTATTATCACAGTTTATACAGCTACATTCAATATAATCTAATATATACCTTTTCAAAATTTTCTTAAATTCCAGTTTTTCATCTTCAGTTTTTAATACATCAAAATTTGCTAGATCATCAAATATACTACAAACTGTATTTAACTTTTCTTTTGCCTCGCTTGATGAATCAAGCATATTTTCGTAAGGTTTTACAAGTGCCATGTTTTGATTAAAGAATTTTTCAAGCTTTACTTCAATCTTTTTTGGTATAACAAGTAAGAAAAGAGATGCAATTAACATTTCCGAAATTCTAATTGTAATATCAGAAATTCCACTAGCATAAAATATTATATAAGCATTGGCAATTATAAAAGCAATTATAACAGATATTTTCCCAAATTTTTTAAATATTCCTGCTACTACACCACTAATTGCAAGCATTACTACATTTACAATGCTTATATTAGTTGTTAGAGTTAAAAGTGCTCCACTAATGAATCCTGCACTAGCCCCAAGGATTGCTCCTTTTCTCCAACCATAGACTAAAATAATAATAAAAAATATAACATTTACTACCGATACATTATAAATTGTTAATTTATTAAAAAATCCAAGTGTGATCATTGCTATGCAAAGTGATGCTATATTTTCCTCTTGTGAAAAAACATACCCTTTTTTTAGATTTGTAATTACATATGTTCCTGACACAAATATCATATAAAATATTGCTGTTATAAGTATATTTTGAACAATTGTAAATAAATTTATTGCAAGAGTTGAATTTATAAAATCAATTATTATTTCTACTACCCCTATCGAAACTAGAAGTTTAAATAAGGACTCATATTTTTTGCTTATCCCATCAATCTTTATTATTGAAGTAAAAATTGTAAAAATTACAAATATAGCAATAAGTTTTATAATGCCAATTTTTGTTATACTGCTAAATATAAGTCCAATTGCTGTTGGTATTAAAACAACAAGTAAAGGAACATTAAAAACACTAGCAACTCCCAAAAGCACCGGTGAAAATTGAGAATAGTCTCCCAAAATTATTTGACTAGAAAGCAAAAAAGAAAGAATAATAAAAACAATATTTTTAAAACTAAATATCTCTTTTATCTTACTAAATATATTTGAAATCTTGCTATCAGTCTCAAAATACTTATCATAAATCATATATATACCCCTTTTTTACCACATATTATACAACGTTAATTATTAATATTTTGTCATATTTTAATTTAAAAATATTTTTTATTAAATATACATCAAAACAGCTTTCACCATTTTGATGTATCCTAAAATCTATTTATTTACATTTCTTCTTTTTCTCTTAGGCTTGTCTTCTACTTGTATTTCTATATTCTCACTTTTAATTTCAGACGCTGTGTCATTTTCTTTTTCTATGTTTTCACTTAATTTATCGTCTTCTTTTAAATTTTGTTTTTCCACATTATCAACATTTACTATATCTTTTTTCTCTTCTTGTTCATCTTGCTTAGAAATTTCAGGAATTTTAGCATCTTCAGATAAACATAGTTTCTCTGATAATATTTTTTGTATTCTTTCAGACTTTGTAGTTTCAAGTGCACGAGACAATATAAATTCGTCCATTTTTTCAAATTCAAAATCTGTAACCAGACGTGAATACTCTAAATACTCATCTTCTGTTTTTATCGTTCTATGTACATCATTTACCATAGTTTTAATCTTCATGTCATAAATTTCTTTATACATTTTTATATAATCTTTCATAGACATAATTTCATGTTCTAAACTCTCATCATATATTTTTTGAAGTTTTTCGAATATTTTATCTATTATTTTAAAATATCTATAAGAGTTTTTACATATGTTTATTATTAAATTATATTCATACATATGCCTATCGATGTCAGATTCTATTCCTTTAATCATTGTCTCAATAACAAATTCTATTAGTTCTCTCTCATCTGATGGAAGTTTTGAAATATCATAATTATCATTAATAAAACCAACATATTCATCAACTGCTTCAAAAAGTTCCAAATACATTTCATCTGTATATTCACCTGTTTGAATTTTTGTATCAAGATCTTCAGCTATTTTTATAACCTTATTATATCTTGTAGCTTTACCCTCATCTTTAATATTTTGTTTTACAGCATCAATAGCTGATGAAATTGCAAGTAATCCAAATTTTACATCTTCACGAGATCTAAATTTACTTTTTGTTATTCTATCGTATTCTAGTTCTAAAAATGCTTGTTGTAATTCTAATCTTTCTACTTTATCTACTGAATTTATTTTAGACACAATAGAATCATCATAATTCATCTTTAACTCGTATGCTTCTCTTTGCATAATATCATATTGATATTTAACAAAAACGATTTCACGAAGTATATTCTCTTGTGCTAATTTTTGATCATCTCTTTGTGTATCTCTTATAAGATTTAAGTGTTCATCAATTGCTCTATTCATCTTATTCATATTGACCATGATGACTACACCTTGAATTATTCTATCAAATATATTTACCTTCTTTTTGGAACTTAATACTATATCAGCCATAAATTTACCCTCTCCTTAAACTACATATAAATTTCTTTTGTTTGAGTGCAACCTAATGCTAATTATATTATATCGTTTTTTTTAATAAATGCAATAGGTTGTTACTCATTTTTACTATTTTTTTAAGGGCTAAACACTATTATGTAACATTAATGTCACAAAGCTATATTTTTTCTACATATAGAGCCATATTCACAATATGAACAGCTGTCTATTTTCCTATTTGGTGAAATTTTAACTACCCCATCTAATATTTCTTTTGCTATCTTTCCTAAAATATCACTTGTTTCATCACAAAGTTTTTTATAAGTATTTTCTTCCAAACATTTATCAGTTTTTCTTGCTATTGATATTTTTGAAATATCTATTAATCTTTCCTTGCTTTCAAATTTTTTATCCATTTTGTTTAAAATTTCTAAGTCACTTATAAATATTCCTTTTAATCTTAATGAACTAATTATATTTTCCTTTATTTCATTTTCGCTTAAATAATTGTCTAAGTTTAACATTTTTTCAGATATAGTAAAATAAGTCATTGCTGCTGGTATTACCTCTAATTTGCTTTTCTTTTTCATGTTTTTTATAAAATTAGATAAATATGTTATAAGTTGTAGTGATATTCCCTCTCTTATGTCATCTAATTTAAGTGTTTTATTTGAAGATTTATAATCAACAACTCTTACATACATCTTATCACCTATACTCAAGGTATCAACTCTATCTATCTTACCTATGAGTTCAACGGACCTTTCTCCAATGTTTAAAGTTATTGGTGCAAACATAGCACCATCTCTAAATTCTATTTCATACCCATATGGAGTAAACTCACTTTGATTAAAACTCTTTGCTATTATTTTTATTATAGATTTTATTGTAATTACTAATTTTTGCTTTAAAATGTTAAACTTAAAACTATCCTTTTGCTTTTGTAATATTTTATCTATCTTTGATAAAATAATATTATCTAGCTCATTCTCTACACTTAAAAACTCTTCTTCAATAACTAGGCTATTCCATGTTATATTTTTTGATAGTATATAATTAGAGAATTCCTCTATTACAGAGTGCATAAAAGTCCCCAAATCAAGGTTTGTAATCTCAAATTTTTCTTGTTTTTTTATGTTTAATATATATTTTAAATAATATGAAAAAGGGCACTTTTTAAAACTTTCTAATTTGGTAACACTAGATAAGATTTTATTTCCATATAATTTATCTAATGTCTCTTTACTAAGATTTTTATCATCTTTTTTCCACAAAAGTGAATTGTTAAAATTATTATCATCTTTTAATATATCAAATATTGCAAGTTTTTCTTTGTCACTTACATAATTAATATTTTGCAATATATCAGACTTTGTAAAATAATTTCCTTTCATGTCATTTATTACATTTTCACAAATATCAATATCAAACATTTCCTTTAATCTTTCAATTATTCTACTAGCATTTAAACTTTTTGAGGCCATATCAGAAGATTTTATATATATCAATAGTCTATTTTTAACAACATTAAAAGCTTCATATATATTATAAAGGCCCATATTATATTTTGTACTTACATCTTCTCTTACTTTTAAGTTAATCTCTTCTAATTTTTCAAGTTCTATATCATTAAAGATTATATCTTCTTTAGGATCATTTGGTAACTCTCCTTCATTTGCTCCAACTATATACACATATTTTTTTTCAGTGGATTTGGATGAATTAATGTCTAGTATATTTACTTGATTTATAGAACTAGGGATTGTATCTATTTTTATTTGTTTTACGCAACTATTAACTATATTACAAAACTTTTTATAAGATATTTTTTTATAAATTTTATTTATACTATCAAACATATCTCCTAACTTTTGAGTGACTTGCACTAAAACCTCTTTTACATACAAATCTTGTATTGAGTTAATATAATTTTCATAGTTTTTTAAAACATTGTTATTAGTTAGATGCTTATATATTTTTTCTATAAAAAATGTAACATTATTTTGTTTAGACTCATCATCTACTAGCATATCATTTTCAAAAATTTTTATTATTTCTTCTCTAAACACATTTAAATTTGCTAAATCATAATCAAAATTTTTAGTTTTCTTTTTAAAACTATTCCTAATATCGTATATATTAAATTCTGTTATATAGTTTTCAAATATCTGAAGTTTATTTATGTCTATATCATTTAGTCTTAATTTTAGTATATTTATTAATAGCTTAGTATCATAAGGATTTAATAAAACATCACTTAGCAATAAAATATATTTTACCAAAACATTATTTTCTATGCTTTCTTTTTTATCAATGTAGAAGGGAATATTATATTCATAAAATACCTGTTTTACTATATTTTCATACTTATCTAAACTGGATGTATATATAATATTATCACTATAATTTAATCCATTATCTATGTTTTTTATAATACTATCTGCTATACTTATAATCTCAGCTTTTTCATTTTTTACCAAATTTATTTCTATATTTTCTGCCCTAATCTGATTTATACTTACTATATCTGAAAAAGCATACTCACCTAAAATAGCCAAGTCTTTTTCTTTTTCATCACCATAATTTTCTTTTAGCTCTTTTTTTATTTCATTATATCTATTGTATAATTTTTGATATTCATATTTTTCATTTAATAAATCTTTTCCTATAAAATTATCTAAATAATTAATGTGCTCTTGTTT
>CAKPJL010000007.1 GCA_934162655.1 uncultured Clostridia bacterium
GTTTTTACTTACTTGTATGAAAACAATTTGCAAACAAAATGCAAACAATTTGGGTTGTTTTCATATTTATGTAAATTGTTCTAATCTCTGAAAGTATTGATTTTATGCGTTTTTACCACAGCAGTTCTTATACTTTTTACCACTTCCACATGGACATGGATCATTTCTACCAATCTTTTTATCTACTTTCCTTGGTGTCTTTGCAGCAGATGAATCATTTGTCTTAATATTTGAAATATTAACCTTAACATCTACACTAGCATTCTCTTGCTTTTTTAGAGAAAATACAGCTTTTGTTGCATCATTTTTAATAGCTGATATTAATTCTTCAAACATATCAAAGCTTTCTATTTTATATGCCTCAACCGGATTAGTTTGACCATATGCTCTAAGATTTATACCTGATTTTAAGTTTTCAATTGCATCTATATGATCCATCCACTTTTCATTTATTTCTTTTAAAATAACTTGACGTTCAATCATATTTAATACATCTTCTGAACCATCCTTTTTAGCCTCTTCATGTTTTTTAACATAAATATCTTCAATCTTTTTAGATATAATCTCATTAATTAAATTGTCATCTAACTCTTCTATATCATCTTTGCTAATAATATTATCCACAAAAAATTCATTTTTAAGCATTAAATTTGCAGATTCAAAGTCAATACTATCCACAGTATCAACATTACTAAAGTAAGTTGATACTACTTCATTTATTTTTTCTTGTGCGAGTTTTAATACAATATCTTTAATGCTTTGTGCTTCAAGAACTTCTTTTCTTTGTGAATATATAATATTTCTTTGTGTGTTCATTACATCATCATATTCAAGTACATTCTTTCTAATAGAGTAGTTTCTTCCCTCGACTCTTTTTTGAGCAGTTTCAATTGCTGATGTGAGCATTTTTTGTTCAAGTGGCATATCATCTGGAAGTCCTAGTGCATCTACCATATTCATAAGTCTGTCGTTTCCAAAAAGTCTCATTAAATCATCTTGAAGTGAAATATAAAATCTAGTAACACCAACATCACCTTGACGCCCACTACGTCCACGAAGCTGATTATCTATTCTACGTGATTCGTGTCTCTCACTGCCTATGATTCTAAGACCACCTACATCAATAACTTTTTTCTTTTCCTCCTCAAATACTGGTTTTAATTTTTCTTCTAACTTCTCAATTTCATTTTTTGCCTTTATTACTTGTTCATCATCATAATTTAGAGGAGTAACAGCTTTTTCTATTACATCATCTGAAAAGCCTTGCTTTTTTAGTTCGCTCTTAATTGCAAAGTCTATATTTCCACCAAGCATTATATCAGTACCACGGCCGGCCATATTTGTTGCTATTGTTACTTGTTTAAATTTGCCTGCTTGTGCAATTATTTCTGCTTCTTCTTTATGGAATTTGGCATTTAACACTTGATGAGGAATTTTTTCTTTTTTTAACATTGAAGAAAGTATTTCAGATTTTTCAATAGATACTGTACCAACTAAAACTGGTTGACCTTTTTTATAACTTTCCTTTACCTCTTCAATTATCGCATTAAATTTACCTTTTTCATTTTTATAAACCACATCATTTAGATCAATTCTTCTTATTTCCTTATTTGTTGGAATTTCTACAACATCTAGTTTGTATATTCCTTTAAATTCCTCTTCTTCTGTTTTGGCAGTACCTGTCATACCAGCAAGTTTTGAGTAAAGTCTAAAATAATTTTGAAAAGTTATAGATGCAAGAGTTTGAGATTCAGCAGCAATTTTTACATTCTCTTTTGCCTCTATGGCTTGATGAAGTCCATCTGAATATCTTCTTCCAATCATAATACGACCAGTAAATTCATCAACTATTAATACTTCTCCATCACGAACAATGTAATCTTTATCTTTTTGCATAATACCATAAGCCCTTAGAGCTTGATTTATGTGATGTGATATTGCAAGATTATTTATATCAGAAAGATCTTCTATCTTAAAATATGCTTCTGCTTTTTTAGTTCCCCTATCAGTAAGTGCTACACTATGTGCTTTTAGATCTACTATGTAGTCATATTCTTCATCACTTTCGTCAAATATTTTATCATTATTTTCAACTATTACTTTTGCTTTCAATCCCCTAGCAAACGAATTGGCTTTTGTATATAAATCTGTTTGTTTGTTTACCATACCAGAAATAATTAAAGGTGTTCTTGCCTCATCTATTAATATGCTATCTATTTCATCAACAATAGCATAATTTAATTCTCTTTGAACCATAGCCTCTTTACTCATAGCCATATTATCTCTTAGATAATCAAATCCAAATTCATTATTTGTTCCATAAGTTATATCACAAGCATATGCTTTTCTTTTATCATCTGCACTCATACCTGCAACAACAAGACCAACACTTAGTCCTAAAAACTTATATAGTTTTCCCATCCAAATGCTATCACGACTAGCTAAATAGTCATTTACTGTTACAACATGTACACCTTTTGAAGTAAGTGCATTTAAATATACAGGAAGTGTGGCTACTAGTGTTTTTCCTTCACCAGTTTTCATTTCTGCAATTCTTCCTTGATGAAGCACTATTCCACCAATTAGTTGCACCCTAAAATGCCTCATATTTAAAACCCTTGCACTTGCTTCTCTTACTGTTGCAAAAGCCTCTGGAAGTATATCATCTAATGTTTCACCATTTGAAATTCTACTTTTAAACTCTTCTGTTTTTTTAGTTAATTCTTCATCACTATATTTCTTATATTCTTCTTCATATGATTCTATTTTGTCTACCAAAGGAATTATTTTTTTAATTTCTCTTTGACTATATGTACCAAAAATTTTTTGAAAAATACCCATTTTATTCCTCCTAATTAACACGCTTATTATATCACAAAGTATAAAAAAATCAAATATTTTATGAATAATAACAAAGTTATCTAATATACTTTATCAAGGGTAAGGTGTTTATTCTATGTTCGTTGTTAATTTCAAATTAAATATAAAAAGAATTTTACTTATATGCTTTTTACTTGGTCTTGCAATAGCTACAATTGTTGAATTTAGCTCTATTGACACAAGCAGTGTAAGTTCAAAAAAAGATAAGGCGTATGATTACTTAATAACAGAAAGTAATTGGTGCGAGGCCATAAAACAAATACATGATGATATTGATTCTAATATAAACAAAACTGTAAAAATTACAGGATTTGTATTTAGAATGCCAGATTTTAAGGAAACATATTTCGTATGTGGTAGATATGTTGTAGCAGATTCACAAGATATGGTAGCTGGAATTTTGTGTGAATCAAATGATGCTGCAAAACTACTTGATAATGAGTGGGTAGAAATTACTGGAATAATAGAAAAATGTGATTATAACGGTGTTATGCCTAAATTAAAAGTTGGAAGTGTTCAAAAAGTCACTGCTCCGCCTAATACATTTGTTGAAAATACGCAAAAAAATACTAATTAGACATTAATCTAATTAGTATTTTTATTTTATTGCCATTTAAGTATTGGATAACCATCATTTTTAGATTGGTTTATTGTCCACACCTTGTCGGATTCTTCTACACCAGAGTTTAGAATATCAACTACTGCACCTTCCTCACCGGATAATTTTTTAAATTCTTCTTCCGTTTTAGAAGTGGCACCAGTTAGTTCCCCACTGCCAACTGCTTTACTATAAGATGTATCTAGATAGTAAGTAGATACAACTTTAAGAGAACTTACACCTATAACAGAACCTGATTTTTCATCATATTTTGTAGTTATATTTCCTTTATTATAGCAATTTATAATCTTGGCATTAGCAGAATAAGTAGAATTAGCACTTCCAACTATTCCTCCAATATATGGGACATATAAATTCTCCTCGCTTAGTCCTCTAAGATCACCTGCATTATAACAATTCTTAATTTCAGGTAAATCATCACTTGACTTGCTACCTGCCTCAAATTTTCCTGCAATTCCGCCAATTCCTGCACTTCTATTAGAACTAATATAACCTTCATTATAACAATTAATTACAGAACCCTTTAAAAAACCTACCAATCCTCCAATAGCTAAAGTCTTGTCACCACCTTTTATATCACCCTTATTATAACTATTTTCAACATACGAATACTTTGATTCAAAAACCCCTCCTGCAATTCCACCGACATATTGACCTAATGAGTCTATCTTTCCATTATTACCACATGTCTTTATAATAATTTTATAGTTATTAGAACCTATTATACCACCAACATTTCCTTGTTTATTATTACAAGTTATTTGGCCGTAATTATAACAATTTTCTATTATAACACTTGGATCACTTTCATTTGCATTATTTCCAGCCTGAGTTTTTGCAACAATTCCTCCTACAGAAGAAGTGGAGGCAACATCATTATTTATATTTGCCTTATTTATACAATTTTTAATATACAAATCTTTCCCATTATCAATCATAGCAAAACCAACAATTGCTGATGAGAACATAGATTTTGTGTTTACACTACCACTCTCGATTACTAGATCTTTTATATAAATTGAAGATTCGCTAGATACTGTTTTTACATATCCAAATAGCCCTTTATATGATTGATTATAAGTATCACTAGTAATGTTTAAATTATATATTTTTTTGTTATTTCCATCAAAATTTCCTTCAAAATAATAAGTTGTACTTTCACCTATTGGTTTCCAATCAATATTTGCTAGATCTATATTTGCATCTAGCTTTATATACTTATTTGCGTAAGTATTTTTACTATTTACTTGATCTCTAAAATAAGCAAGTTGTTTTGCAGTTTTTATTATGTATGGATCTTCTTGTGTTCCTGTTCCACTTTCAAACGATGTTTCAGATGTTCCATCCCATACATCTGGCTTTTCTATAACTTTTATTACGCTAGATATTTTTTCTACTTTAAGTCCTGTACTATTTGCTACAAGTATGTGTATATAGTATTCCCCTGGTGATGTAATGTTTAGCTCTATTGGAAGTTCTTTTTCATACTTTGTTTCATCATCTGTTCCTAACTTTTCATATGAATTATTTATAGTCCATTTAGAATATGAATATCCTTCTATTTTTGAAGTATCAAATTCTACACTTGTCTCTTCACCAACGCCTATTACTCCATCTATTTGTATATCATCTATACTTTCTGCAAAACTCTCTTGGAGTGCCTCACCAAGCACTACTACAAATGGTGATACAGATGATACAAGACTATTATTTTCTTTCATAAAACTTGGTACGTTTTTCATAAAGTCGTAAACTAAATATACAATTCCTTTATCATCAATATACCATTTTGAATCTTTAGTTGGAGTGCTTCCAATTTGTACTTTTAGCATATTATAATACTTGTCTTTATCAATTCTATATAGTGTTAAATTAATTCCTTCTTTTGTGGTATTTATAACCTCTGAAGTATTATCTATTAGTGATGTTTTATCATCATCTATTATGATATCTTTTAATGTTCTACTTCCTTCATTTTTTGTAAAGTCTTTTGAAACATAAAGATTTATAGCATCTTGCATAGAAGTTTTTAATTGTACTAAATTTGCTATTTTAGAACTATTTATTGGATTATTTTTTGTAAGTGTAAGTACCACTGCTACTGCTAGTATAACCACTATTACTATTGTTATTATAAGTGTAATTAAACTTATACCTTTTTTTGTTTTCATTTGTTTCTCCTATTATTATAAAATTTATGTTGTTGGAATGAAAGATCCCATATAGACATTTGTTAATGGAACCATAACAGTAATAACAAGTGCTATTATTGCTATACCAACAAACACATATGTAATCTCTGGTAACCATTTTACAAATCTAGCAAGAGATTCATCAATTTCCATTTTTATATACTCATTTACTTTATCCATCATTTCTGAAAGATCAGTTTTCATACCAATTGATACCATTTCTGATACCATTGGTTTAAACAAATTTTTCTCTTCAAAAGGTTCTATCCAGTCACCCCCTGAAAGGCTATTTATTTTTCCCGCTTCAACTGCTGATAAGAAATAATAGTTATTTGTTACATTTTTAGATACCTCTAAACTTTCTTGTATTCTCATACCATTTTTTATATTTAAAAGCATCGCTTGGAAAAATTTATTTACAGTTATATTAGTGCATAAATTTCCAACAACCGGCATTGTAAGTATCAATTTATCCACACTATATCTACCTCTTGGAGTATTGTAATACATATAAAACAATACCGCAGCTATTACTATTACTCCGCACTATTATATACCAATTTGCAATTGTCCATTTAGCAACTGCAAGTCCTATTTGTGTAGCTATTGGTACTTGTTGCTTTGAATCAAACATTGCATATACATTTTCAAGAATTGGGACACCTATTATTAATGCTGCAAACATTGCAATTATTATTCCAAAAAATTGTAATACTCTTGGTATAATTGCAGACCTAACCTTTTTTCTTAAATTAGAAGAAGATTCTATATAGTCTCTTGCATAAAGCAAAGCAGTATCAAGTGTTCCTGACTCCTCACCTACACGCACAAAATTAACATACATAGGCGGAAATGCTTGTGGATAATTAGACATAACCGAATATATTTTCTCACCAGCCTCTACCCCTATTAATATTTCTTCTACTATTTCTTTTAATGCCTTATTTTCAAGACCATCATATATTGCTTGCAAGGCTTGTGAATTAGTAAATTTTGCCTTTTTTAATATATAAAAATTGTTTGAAAAAGTCACTATATCTTTTGTTTTTATTTTAAACAAAAAGCTAAAATCTATCTTGCCAAGACTATTTTTATCAATGTTCATGTAACCTAAGTCTCTTTTTTTGCGACTTTGGTTCTTTTTAGCATTTTTAGCCATTTTAGAATAATCTAGTCTTTTAAATTTCTTTTGTTTTCTTGCCTCATGCATTTTTTCGACCATTATTGGTTGGATATTATTCTTTTTAAGCATATCTATTGCTTGTGATCTACTTTGAGCCACTATTTTTCCTCTTCCAATTTTACCGTCCTCAAAAATGACTCTGTACTTATAGTTTGGCACGTTTTACACCTCCGTAATTAATAACTATAACCTCCACCTTGCGTTGCAATTATACTCTTTATAGTATCTAGCTTTTCCGGTGTTACATTTTCTTTTATTACCTGCATATCTATTTTATCTTTAAGATATAAATTTGCAAATGATGATTCATAACTAACACATCCATTTTCTCTTTGGGAATGTATAGAATCTTCTATATCCCCAATAGAAAATTTTTCTTGTCTTATATGTGCAGCTATAATATTGTTTACAACCATTATTTCTGGTACTAAAACTAATTTTTGTTCATTACCTACAACTAGTTTTTGCGAAACAACTAATTTTAAAACAGAAGATAAAGAATTTTTTATAGCCGCTTGTTCTGATGGATCATGCATACTTAGTATTCTTTCTACGGTTTCACCACATGAACGGGTATGTAGAGTACCTACAACTAGTCCACCAAGCTCTGCAAGTTGCATAGCAACATCCATAGTTTTTCTATCTCTTATCTCTCCTATAACAGATATATCTGCATCCTCACGTAAAAGATTTACAAGCCCATCATTAAAAGTTAAAACATCTAATTCTTTTCCTATATCTTTTTGTATTACTATTGATTTATTAGAAATATGTTCATATTCTACTGGATCTTCAAGAGTAACTATCTTTTTACTTTGTTCTTTATTAACTTCTTGGATAAATGCATTTAGTGTCGTAGATTTTCCTGTATTTACTTTACCAGTTACTAGAATTAGACCTGAATTTATATTTTTCATTCTATCAACCATATCTCTAATTCCTAATTTATCTAAATCTATTTCACCATTTGGAATTACCCTAATAGAAAAAGTCGGTGTACTCTTAGTTAGTGAAACATTAATTCTAAATCTAGTGTTTAAATAAGTATAGGCAAAATCAGCTTGTTTTCTTTGTTTAAATTCATCTTCTAAACCATAAATTACTGTGTAGAAGGAATCTAGTATTTGTAAAAGTGTAGTTTCACTAAGTGGCATCTTAGTTTCATCAAAATATAACTTTTTATGAACTCTATAAACTGGCACTATGTCTTTTGCAAGATGTATATCTGTGGCACTAAGTTCTATTGCCTTTTGTAATATCATATACAAATACTCCATAATTCCTCCTTTCCACACATACAAAAATATTTATATGCTAATTTTTCTCTTTAGCTCATCTATAGTTGTCACACCACTTAGCACTTTTTTAATTCCATCATGTATAAGTGGTCTATAATCAGTATTTTCTAAGGCATATTTTTTTATAGTTATTGTTGACTCTCCTTCGGATATCATATCTTTTAAATACTCATCTATACATAGTACCTCAAATAGTGCTATACGCTCGTAATATCCAATGTCATCACAATATTTACATCCAACAGGTTCATATACAGTTGCATCTTTTATATCATAAGTTTCCCCTGTTATTTTTTCAACTCTTTGAATGTATTTAATTTCTTCTTCTGTTAGCTTACGTTCTTTTTTGCAGTGATCACATAATCGTCTTACTAGTCTTTGAGATATTGATGTTACAAGTGAAGCTGAAACATCATAATCAGAAAGTCCAAATTTTCTAAGTCTTGTAATTGCTTCTACTGCATCTATTGTATGTATTGTTGTCAAAACTAAATGTCCAGTTTGACCAGCTTCAATTGCAGTTTTAGCTGTTTCTTCATCACGAATCTCACCAACAAGTACAATATCTGGATCTTGTCTTAATACAGTTCTAAGTGAAGATGCAAATGTTACATTTGGCCCAATTTCAACTTGATTTATACCAGGCATTCTTCTTTCAACAGGGTTTTCAATAGAAATTATATTAATAGTTGGTTTATTTAAATAATCTATTGCACTATATAGAGTTGTTGTTTTACCCTCACCAGTAGGAGCACAAACAACAATTATGCTATTTCTTCTATCAAAAGCTCTGGTTACAAGTTCTTTATCATTAGGAAATCCAAGTTCAAATAAATCTCTTGCTTTTGAATTCTTTTTTAGAAGTCTTAAAACAAATTTTTCACCATTTACTGTTTTTTGAGAAGATACACGAATACTAAAATTATCATAAGTATTAATAGCACCATCTTGATCATAAGTAATTTCTTGATACATATTAGATATAGATTTTAATCTTCCTGTAATTTTTGACTGTCTTTCTTTTGGTAGTTCAGATATTGTAATTAATTCACCATCAATTCTATATCTTATACGTATTTTTTCTTCCATAGGCTCTATATGGATATCACTTGCTCTTTTTTCAATTGCTGTCATTATTATATTATCTATCAACTTAGTTGTATCTTTTTCTTCTTTATCTACATATGTAGTTTGTACTGTTCTTATATCTTCAATTTGTTTCATTATACTAGTATAAAGTGTTATATAAACCTCCATACTATACCCTGCATTCATTAAAAGTAATTCTACTTCTTTTACTTTTGTAGCATTTTGAGGATCAGCAAATGCTACTTTTAGGTTATTTCCCTCTATATCAAAAGGCATAACTTTATAATTAATTATAACATCCCTTGGTAAATATTTTACAGGATTAATTTTTAAAACATCTTCAAGTTTTACAGGATTTACTTCAACTTTGTCTGAAAGTGCTTCAAGCAAAGCATCTTTATCACACATATCAAGTATATCAACTATTTCACCAAATTTTAAATCTTTATGTTCTTTTTGATATTGTAAAACTCTATCTACTTGATTTTCAGTTAAGAGTCCTCTTTTTATAAATTCTACACCTATTGGATTTTTCTTAATTTTAACATTTTCAAACATATTACTTCTCCTTTATTTTATTAATTGTTTGTAACCATTAAAGAAACTTATATTTTTTTCGCACCATTCAAGATCTGGTTCATTTCCCTTACCAAAAGTTTCTGTCAAGTCAATAAGTATAACATTGTCAATACAGAAATAGTCACCCTTGCTAGGAATTCTATAACCACCCGAATTTTCTGATGTTCTTGAACACCATAAATACAAACTCGTAGATGAATAATTACTTGCAACTGTGTCATCACTTCTAACATTTTCATAAATACCTGAACATTTAAACCATTGATTATTTTGGACTTCTTTCAATTCTTTTAGCTCTTCATCTGTTAAAACTGAAAAATGAGCCAAATAAGGAGTAGTCACCATTATATTTAATTCCTTATCACCTGTATGTCCAAACCTCATATTTACCAATCCTTTTGATTTAAAGTCTTGATATATGTAACAAGATGCATAATACTTATGATTCATAGTTGAAGGGATTAATGACCCATATCTCATTCCAATTGTCGATATTTCCTCCCCTTCTGGAGGTTCATATGGATTATCCAAAATAGATGCTACCTTAATTGAAAGATTTCCTAATTTTTTAGAATTAATTTCACTAGTTGTAATATCAACACCATCACTTATTACAGAAATTTCAGATGTTTTTTTAATATCAAACATTTCATGTGTCACATTCTCTGGGTGGTTGGTTCCATATTGCCATCCTTTGCTACCTTGTTCAAAATCACCATTTTCAATTAGATTTTTTGCTATATATTTTTTAGGGCCACTTTGTATAATAAAATTATTATCTTCTGTTATTGTTTTTAAGCCAGCAAAATAAATATTTTCCATATTATCTGTATTATACATTTTATTTAAGTGAGTATCGTACTTATCAGAAGTTAATCTATAATGTTCATAATCTGCAAAAGTTGATACCATATAAATTGAAGATGTTATTGCAGCAAAAATAACAACAACTGTCGCAGAGCCCTTTAATACCACTGATTTATTAAATTTCAAAATCTAATGCCTCCTTAAATAAGCTAAATTCAAAAGTTTTATTTTGATTATATTTTTCTATTGAATACTTTATATTTAACCCGTAAGTAATATTGTTTTTCTCTTTAATGCTTATTTCAAAACTTAATAAATTTTGGGATAATACTCCGCCATTTTTATATAAAGTTCTGGTAGTATTATCAAAAAAATATTCATCACCATTAGAAAATATAAGCTTATTTTCTATCTTATATACATTTTGACTATTATCTAAACTTAACTTAATATTTTTTTTAATTTTTAGATTTTCTTCCTCAACATATATCTTACCTTTATCTTGCAAACTGTTAGAATTCATTGCCATTGTCACACCCGTTGCAAGAATAGTAAGTGCAAAAAATATTACAACATACATTACAATTGATGTCATAGTAAGTCCTGATCTTTTATTCATTTTTTCACACTCCAAGTAAATCATAATTTATAATATAACTAGATAAACTATAAGAGATATCAGTGCCTGAAATAGTTCTAGTAAGCGTAACTGTTATTTTTTTAATAAAGTCATATTCAATTTCATTTTCCATATCCTGATATTTTTCTACTATTAAATTTGATTTATAATTTATATCTTGATAGCTATAATTATCTTGTTTATTAGTAGTATTTTCATAGCCTTCTTTTCCTTCTTCATAAGCTTTTAACTTTATATCTTCAATTTTTTGCTGGGTAGCTTGCATAATTTCTATATTTACTTGTTTATCTACTAGACTTTTAGAATAATTTCTTGATATTACTACACTTGAAGATATAAGTATTAAAAATACAATAAAAGCAACTATTAATTCTGCTATGTATACTCCTTTTTTCCCATTTAAATTGTTATTTATTTTTTTACTAATTATTTTTGATCCTATAATAACGAAAAATATAGCATAAACTATATAAACACACATTGAAAAAATTAGTGTTTTAATTGGATCTTTTGTAACCAAAAATATTAAAACATAAATTATTACAAATAAAATTCCGTTTAAGCTTTCAAGTAGTATATATCTTGGACTAATCTTACATTTGCAATATTTACATTTACCAAGTCTTACAATGTAGCTAATAACAGGAAATAGATCAAAGAAGCTTAGTTTATGTTTACAATTTGGGCAATATGATCTGGTACATATTATATCCTCACCCCTTGGAATCCTATATGTTGCAAGAGAAAAAAAACTTCCAAATAAAGCACCAATTACAAATATACAAAATAATATAAAGAGACTAAGTAATATTTCCAAATTTATTCCCCTTTCATATATTCATATTTCAAAATTTAATCATAAATTCTTAAATATAAACATACTTTTAATATAGTGGTAAAGACATATGCAATTTTTACATATGTCTTACCTAATCGTATTAGTTTATCATTTGATTTTTATAAAAAATCTAAATTATCTTTTGTATATAACTACTAAACACCTGAAGTTGTAACAGCAGTTATTTCAGAAGGTGTAAGTATCATTGCAGCAGCAGTAGCATTTTCTGTGTAGTAAGATGCTGGATTTGCCATAGCTACATATACTCTACCATCTTTTACAGAATAATACCAAGTGTCTGTTGATGGTTTTTTAATTCCTAATTCTGCCCAACCGTCAATTTCGTAAAGTCCTGTTATTTCTCCAGCTTTCATTTCGTCCCCTTTTAATATTGCAGGGTCGATTTTTAATAGAGCAACTGTATCAGAAGTAGTTTCTGCATTTTTTGCAAGTCTTGCTCCAATTGCATTAACCATTGCTGATTGAACATTATCTTTATTGTTTAAAAGACCAGCTACTTTACTGTCATTTATAGGATTGTTTTGTCCTAATGATAAAATTACAGCAGCAGCTAAAATGATGATAACAACGATAGTGATAACTAATACGATTAAAGAAATACCGTTTTTTGCTTTCATAAAAGCGCCTCCTTATAATAAATATTTATTAAAACGCTTTGGCATTAAAAAAGCGTTCTAACCAAAATTAGTTACCTATTGTAAGACAATCTAAATCAGTTGTCCACCAATTAGGTTTAGACTCACACTTTACCTTTATATCTCCATCTGAGCTCACATACCAAGTCATATTTTTATATGATGGGACTTCAATCTTAAAGTTAGCCTTTATATTTTCACTGTTAAGTACATAATACTCTTTAGTATCCATTTCTATTTTATTTTCCTGGTTTACCAGTGGTATCATTTCTACTCCATCAGTTCCTTTAATTTTTTGTGGATTTCCCTCTTCGTCAAGTATAGTTCCTGTTAATATTTGAGAATAATTATATGCTTCATACATATTTTGAGATTGCTTTCCAAGATATAGTGCAACATTTTTCTGTATACTTACATATGATTTTAAAAAACTATTTTTAACAGAATTTTCTTTCAAATCTAAAGTATAAAACACTATGTATATAGCTTGAGCAAGGCAAATTACTATTAAAACTATTATTAGTACATTCTTAAATATAATATCATCCTTAGCATTTAGTTTATTTTTACTAGGGTTTTGTTTATTAGTTTTTACTAATTTACTAGTTCTTCTGCTATTTTCCAATTTAATCTTCCCCTCTATTATTTTGAAGTGCTTGGTGGATTTGGTATACCACCATTACTATTAGTAGTTTTATCAATTGCAGCAGAAGCACTATTTGAATTGTTTCCTGTTCCAGTATTCGTATTGTTATTGCCATTTGATTCATTTGTAGTAGTTTGTCTATAAAATGGATCAGAATTTCCTGCAACATATTTACGAGAATTCTTAAACGAAGAAATATCATCGCTTGTTATTTTATACTCTTTAAGAAGAGCTTCTTTACTTATATTTTTTGTCTTAGTATATGTATAATTTGATTTTTCAATAGACTTATATGATTCAACACTAGTTTTTAATGAAACAAGTTGTTTTGGCAAAAGTAGCATAAGTGATACTACAACTGCCGTTGCAAAAACTATTATTGATATACTAAAAGTTACTATAAAAGATTTGTTCATTTGCTCTCCTTTCTAATTAAAAAATTATTTCAACACTATAACATTTTTTACATTAAACTTAGCTCTTATTGTAGTCCCAGATACATATGTTATCTCTATATTGTCAAGCTTAAACCTTAACTCTTTGTCGTTTTCAACTTCAAATATGAAGTCTGACATATTAAGATAACTTCCTTCAACAGTCACTGTTAATAAAGTATCTGGGGTGTTAGTTGTAGTTGTAACATTTGTAGTGCCACTAGTTGTACTTTCATTTGCTTGTGATAAAGTATCATTTACAGCAGTCATTGTTTTTCCTGTACTTGTAGTTTGACTAGCCTTATCTTCTACTTTTTCAAGCGTTGTTTTATTTGTATTTTCATCCGTATTTTGCACTTGGCTAACCGTAGTGCTTGTTGCACCAGGCTCTAGCATAACTATTGATAAATTATTCATCGAAGCATAGTTTCCAAGTTTAATCCACATATATTCAATATCATAATTTTCCTCTGTTGTTGCCTCTCTTATTAAGTCTATAGTTTGATCACTTATTGCTTCATATTTTGCCTTAGAACTATCATAATTCTTTTTAGCAATCGCTAAATTATTTTTCGCACTTTCATATTTCTCTTCTGATTTTTTTAGTGAATCTTCAAGTACGAGTAATTCTTCTCTTTTAGCTATAACACCTTTTACAGATGAAAACCTAATAACAGATAGATCTAAATCAACAAGTGTAAATAGTACTGTTAATCCTCCAAACACTAAGAAAAGTACAACCGAAATTATAATTTTTGTAGTATCTTTTTCCATTATGGCAACTCACCACCAATCTCAATTGTAATTTTATCAGTAGCATTAGTTATATTTTTAACCTCCACGGAATTTAATATTCCTTCAAGTTTTAATTGTGCTACAAAATAACCTAGATCAGCATATTTTGCTGAGTACATAGAAATAGTAACATTTTTATTATCATCAGATTTTACAGTATCTAAAGTTACGCCCTTTGGAATAACCTTGATTAATTTTTGTAAAAATGCAGCTACATTATATGTAGATATTTTTCCTATTTCTCCTGTTTCTATTTGTTTTAATAGCATATCTACATCGTCGTTTATTTCTTTATATTCAGTTGCATTAGTGTTAATATATGAAACATCTGAATTTACTTTTGCAGTTTCTTGTGTAAGCGAATTAATCTTAGAATTTATATCAGCTATCATTTTATTTGTAGTAGCTGTATATATTCCACTAAAAGCAGAATATGCTATAAAAATAACAACTGCAAATGTCGCAAATGAAATTAAAACATTAAACACTACATTAGTTTCTATCTCAGGTAATTTTATATTGTGTTTTTCTTTAGTGTCTGTATTTAATGCTGTCTGTTTTTGAGCGACTTGTTCTTGTTCTTGTTTTTGTTTTTTCTCTTTTTTCTTGAAGCTAACATTCTTTTTAAAGTTTTCAAAGAAAGATGAAATCGAATTCTTTTTCTTTTCTTTTACCTCTGAATGTAAATAGTTTAAAAATTTATTCTTTTTATTTAGATGATTATATGCCATAACCATTGGTTCAATAGTTTCTAGCATTTCTGATACACTTCTTACATCAGATGTATTTTGCAAAAAGTTAGGTTTAAATATCTCAGTTTTTATTTCTAAATACTCTGTCATAAGGACATCAATATTATTTAAAATTATTCCCATTCCTGTAACATAAACTTTTGATATTGTATCTTTATTAGCAGTAACTGTTGAAGCCACTTTTCTTAATACATCTTGTAATATAGGTTCAGCTATTCTTTCAAGTTCTGGATCATTAGTATTTTCGCCTTCTGTATAAACATTTAATTGTTTACATGCAGCATAAGCTTTAGAATATGAGCCAAGTTTTAACTGGAATTCATCTAAAAGCCTTTTCATACCAGTATTATTGTAGACTTTAAATTCATACATTTTTCTGTTAATTACAGTTTCAACTGTTAGATATTCGTTTAAATTAACTATAATATAATTTTGAACCTCATCTGGAGCTAAATCTGTATACATCAGCTCAGAAGGATAAATAGCTTCTATTTTTAACTCTTCATCTTTTTTTAGTTCATTTATTTTATTTTTAGGTGCTATGCATAAAACACCATTATGCTTATTTTCAGCTGTTCTATATTTTGAAAGTTTATAAACAAATTCATAATCACTTGATACTTTTTGATTATTCTCGCACCATGTTTCAAATTCTAACTTCATGATATCAGGAGAATATTCAGTCTCTTGTGCTTGATCGAATATAGAAACCTCAATAAACCTCTCATCTAGTATATTAGTAACGACTGGAATATCTTTACTTGAAGTTTCAGCTATAATATTATCTATGATTTCTTTTTTTGTGCTAGTAGCAATTCTTGTACCATAGTGGTCTAGTCTAACATTTCCGCCATTATCTGTAACCAACTTAGCATATTTCATAGAATTGTCGCTAAAATATATACCTAAGCAACTAGCCATACTTTTCTCCTCTCTCATTTTTACATTTATAATTTAACATATACATAATCATTTTTCAACAATTTTCGCATATGTAATTTTTTTTTTACACTTATGTAATTTTTTTGTAACATATAATAATAACCCTAATTATTATTTGCATAATTAGAGCTATTATTATTCATATTATTATTTTTATTTATTTTCACATGTTATGCTAATTTTTGACGCATCTACTCCTAATTGGTCAACAATTATTTGATTAATTTTTGCCATTAAATCTTCTTTAACTTCAAATTTAGATTTTATTACTACATTTATATTATCGTTTCCAGATGGAATTATTACAATATCTTCAATTCCTTTTGATTTTATTACATTTTCTACCATAGAAATTAAATTTTTTTCCTCAATAATTTTATTTAATTTATCTTGATATTCATTTACTTTTTCAGGGGTCGTATTTGAACCCGATATTACCTTATTATAACTATCCATTAACTCTGAATACATATTATCTCTGTCATATCTAAAAACAGATATGCTATCATTTTTTTCTACTTGTTCTTCTTCTAATACTTCCTTGCTATCTTTTTCATAAGAAACACTGCTAGATGCAGAGCCATCGTCATTTTCATATATACTAACATTATCATATAAAAAGCCATCTTTTGAATTTACATATACTGTTTGACCTAAATTCTGTTCTCTTAGTGGATCATACTTATAATTAATATATCCAGCTATTACAAGCATTAATATAAGTGAAAAAATAGCAACTTTGCTTTTTTTTAAAATAGTCATACTACCTCCTTTACTCTTTTTCAAATACTTGAACTTTATGAACTGGAATTCCCGTACAAGTAGCAACTGCATTTGCAATTTTTGATTTCATCTCTACTGTGTTTGCACCTTTTGCAACAACAATTGCTCCCTCAACTGTTGGCAAACTACTTGTTGCAATAACTGCTACTTTATCCCCGCTCTCTTCATTATATGCAACATTTTTTTCCGTAGTAGTTTGATTTTGATTTATAGTTTCTTTTGTGTTATATATTGGAGTGCTACTACCATTATTACTATAAGTAAGTGCAATAGAAACATCACTAATACCTGCAATTTGTGAAAGAATATTTGATAATTTTTCTTCTATATCAGATTTAACATCGTTATTTTTCATTTCAACCGATGTATTTTGGCTAATAGTTTGTACAACTTTGTCTTCTTTTTTTAAAATCATATTGCAAGAATATAAAAGCACTGCTGCAATTACAGCCAAAAACACTAATCCTTCGATTTTTTTATTTTTATCTTTTGATATATTTTTTAAAGTTTCTAAATAATTCATTTCTACACCTCTTCTATAATAACATTTTCATTAGATATACCATAATTTTCCTTTATAATTCCAAAAATTGTATTCATATTTAGATTACTATTATTTTGTTTTAATATTTTAATATTTATTTTTTGAATTGTATATTTATCATCTAAAATTACACTTACCATTTCAGATTTTATCCCGTGATCTAGCAGCTTGGATTTTAAATCATCTTTTATTTTTTTGGTCATTTCACTTTTTATGTTATTATCAATATTATTTTTTCCATCCTTTAAACTTGCATCATTTGAAGTTGTCAAATCTATATTATTTAGAACATCAATTGTAGCATCTTCTATGCTATTTAATGAGATCTTATTTGCAAAAGGTAACATTAATGCAATTAAAGTAACCACACCAATTAATGAGTATATATATTTTTTTAATTTCGTGTTTGGTACTACCATTTGAATAAAGGTAAAAAATATGCCAACGCATAAAATAGTAGCAATCCAATTTTTTAAAATATCTATCATACCTTTTTCTCCTTCGTTTTTTAAGTTATTTTACTACATAAATTTATTATAATACCAGTTGATATTATAAATAAGATATCTACTCCTATTAAAATTCCAAGTATTGTTTTATATGTATCAACAAATCCTTCCAGAAATTTAATTATTTTTTTCTCTCCACATATAGGTTCGCATATTGCACTAAGAATTACATACACTATAAAAATACTAAGTATTTTTAGTACGGGTCCTAAAGACACTATAAGAATTGTTATAATACCAATTACTCCACCCGCCTTTCCTATAATTTTAGCAGATCCTATAACTGCTTCCAAACTGTCTGAAAAGAATTTACCAACAACAGGTATAAAATTTGAAACAGCAGCCTGAGTAACATCTACACTAAGAGAATCTATGGAACTAGTAAGACTTGTTTCTAATGACAGTATACCAAGAAACAAAGTTAACACTACACCAACTATCCAGATTACAGCTTTATTAAATGTTTTACTAAGTTTCGAAAATTCTAAATTATCAGACATTGAAGATACAATATTTAAAGCAACTGAAATGCTAAGTATAGGAACTACTACATATGTAATTATAAAACCTATTAAACTTGATATAAAAAGTAACATTGGTTGTATTATTCCCGTACTTGTAATTGCACCTGTACCAATTAAGATAGCAATAACAAATGGCGAAACTATTTGCATTAATTTAGATAAAGTATCGGTTGTTGATGTGAAAAGTTCTAGTGTATCTTTAAATGTAGTAATAGATATAGTTGCGATAGCTACAAAGCATACCAAATAGACAATATTTGTTATCTCACTTTTTTTATCAAGAGATATAGCAGAAAGTATAGCCATAATAATAACTATAAAAAATATAAATACTGCACCCTTTATACTAGAAAAAAACTCTCTTAATAATATAGATACTATGTTAGTTAGCAAATTGTTAAATCCTATTCCTTTTCCGCTTAGTAGTTCTTTTGATAAATTATCAATATTTATACTATCTATATCTAAATCTTTTATACATCCATTTATTTCCTCTATATATGCATCAAGTCCAAAACTTTTAGATACCTCATCTAGTGTACTTGTTGTTTCTACTTCCTCTGCAAGTATAGTGTTAAATGCTATACCGTATAAAAAATAAACATATAAACAAAAATGTAACCTTTATAAATTTTATTTTCATATTTACACCAACTGTGATATAAGACTAATTAAACAATTAAACACCGGTAAAGAAAGAGCGACCACCATTATTTTGCCTGCAAGTTCTAATTTTGTTGAAATGGCACTTTGTCCTGCATCCATGCAGATATTTTTTCCAAATTCAACTAAATATGCTATACCAGTTACTTTAAGTATTATTATCAAAAAATTAGAATTTATTGAAGATTTATTTACCAAATCATATAACATGTTAAGCACTGGGTTAATCTTTTCCATAGCAAAAATTAGAATTAATACTCCTGCAACAATTGATAAAATAAGTGCAAATTCTTTTTTTTCTTCTTTTAGTATAACAATTAGTATAGCAGAAAATATTGAAAAACCAACTACTTTTATTATCTCCATAAAACCACCTATAACTTAAATACTGTTCTTACTGTTTCAAATAAATTATTTATTTGTGTAATAACTAGCATAAGCACAATCACTATTCCTGTAAGTGTAGTCATCATCGCCTGATCTTCGCGTCCAGCTTTTGTTAACACTTGATTTAATACTGCAACTAATATTCCAATACCTGCTATTTTAAATAATAAATCTATATCCATAAATTTTTCTCCTTATATTAAAACTATTACAATCATAACACCTGCTATTGTTCCAACTACCCTATAAAGTTTAGAATTTTTATTTTTATAATTTAATGCTTCTTCGATTTGTGAATTAATTATCTGTTTTGCATTTTCAAGAATATTTATTTGTGAATCTACATCACTTCTCCCTAAATTTTTTAGCGTAGAAATAATTATATTTTTATCATAGCTTGTTAACTCTTTAATAGTTTCTATATTTTTTATAATACTTTTATCTGTATACTCATAATTATCAAATTCTAAAATATCTACAACTATTTGACCTATACTTATATTTAAATCAGACTTTAATTTCTGCCTTGAAATTTCATATGCATTTGGAAGAATACTTAGATTATACTTTATTTCATTTTCAACTAAATTAAAAAATGTAACACATTCTCTTAGTGTCTCCTCTCTTTTTCTTAACTTAGTTGCAAAGGTATACCCTATATATGTTGTTGTAATTACTATTATTATAGAAAGTATTAATTTAAATACAAGCATTAATTTTTTCCTCCTTATCAATTATTTTTATATCAGCAATTGTACCAATACCACCTTTGTTAGATAAAACTATTATGCAATCAAATATTCTTTCATCTATTAATTTTAATATATCTTCTCTTTTGTATAAATCATATACACTACTTGCATGCATAGTAAATATTAAAGCTACACCACTAAGTGATGCTTCTTTTATAGCATCTATATCTTTTTTACTTCCAATTTCATCAGTTGAAATAATATCAAGTCCCATTGACCTTACACACATCTTTATTCCAATATCTTTTGGGCAATTTGATATAATATCTGTCCTAAGCCCTAAATCGAGGGAAGCTTTTCCATTATATACAGCTCCAATTTCTCCTCTCTCATCTATTACACCAATATTTTTTCCAGTAAAGTTATATTTTTCAACTCCGTTGCTAAGTTGTCTTATTAAATCTCTTAATATGGTTGTTTTTCCACATCCAGGGGGAGATACAATAAGAGTATTTCTAATTTCGTTATTTTTATTTATAACATATGGCAATATTTTAGTGGCAGCACCAATAATTTCATTTGCTATTCTTACATTCATGCTATTAATATTTTTTATATTTTTTATTTTCCCATCACTTATTACAACTTCGCCACATACTCCGATTCTATGTCCACCTTGTATTACAACAAATCCACTATTTATATCATTTTGTATTGCATAAATAGAATTTTTTGATATATTAACAAGTATATTTAGCAAATCATCTATTTTAGGGACATAATTTAGAATAACTTCCGTATTATGAAATATAACAATAACCCTTTTATACGCCCTAATTCTTATCTCCTTTATTTTATCACTTACATTTAGGCTATTTATTTCTTTTGCAAGTTCTTGTGGAAAATATCTTATAACTTCATTTAACATACACTCACCTTTGATATAAGTTATACTATATAAAATAACAATAAATTGTAGAAATGTATCATTTAAGTAGCAAAAAAAACAACTACTTTTATCGAAAGTAGTTGTTTTATAATAAATATCTACATTTTAAATATTTTCCATATTCTTGTCAAGCATATAAGAAAATATAACAATAAAATAATTTACATATTTTTAATTAATCAGAAAATAATTTTAGTATATCTTCTTTTGACATCTTAGTTATGAAATTTTCTCCTTTTTGTATAACTTTATCAAACAAATCTTTTTTAGAATTTTGTATTTCTTGAATCTTTTCTTCTATTGAATTTTTAGTTATGTATTTAAATACTTGCACATTATTTTTTTGCCCTATTCTATATGCTCTATCAGTAGCCTGATTTTCAACAGATAAGTTCCACCAAGGATCAAAGTGCATTACCATATCTGCACCAATTAAATTAAGTCCTGTTCCACCGGCTTTTAATGAAACCAAAAATACTTTTACATCACTGAATTTATTAAATTTTTCTACTAAGTCCAACCTTTTATAAGATTTTGTGCTACCAGTTAGCTTGTAATATTTAATTCCTTCTTTATTTAACTTTTCCTCGATTAATTCGAGCATAGATGTAAAACCAGAAAAAAGTAATATTTTGTGTCCAGATGAAATAGCGTCTTTTAACACATCTATGCATTGTTCCAATTTTGAGCTTTCACCTGAATAGTTATCTAAAAAAAGCGAAGGATGACAACATATTTGTCTTAGTCTTGTAATTAGTGCAAGTATTTTTATCTTACTTTTTTCAAAGCCTTCACTTTTTATCTCTTCATCTAGCTGTTTTTTTGCCTCATAAAGATACGCTAGATAAACTCTCTTTTGTTCTTCGTTCATTTCATTATACATTATTGTTTCAGTTTTATTTGGTAAATCATCTAAAACATCTTTTTTTACTCTCCTTAAGATGAATGGAGCTATCATCTCCTTTAATTTTTCTGAGTTCTCTTTTTCATCTCTTAACATAACACTTTCAAATTTATCTCTAAATTTTTGATAAGAATATAAATATCCAGGCATTATAAAATCAAATATTGACCATAACTCTGACAAAGAATTTTCAAGTGGTGTACCTGTAAGAGCAAATCTATGTTTTCCTCTTAGCTCTTTTAGTGCCTTTGAATTTTTAGTTGTACTATTTTTTATATACTGTGCCTCATCTGCAACGATATAGTAGAAATTATATTCCTTATAAAGTTGAATATCTCTTTTTAATATATCATAAGAGGTTATTATCACATCATAACTATTTATTTTTTTTATTAGCTCTTCTCTTGCTTTTGTATTGCCAGAAATAACTAAAACTTTTATGTCTTTTGCAAATTTTTCAAATTCTTTTTGCCAATTTAAATATAGTGAACTTGGACATACTATTATAGATGTATTATTTTTACTATTTAGATTACTAAGAATTAAAGTAATTATTTGAATAGTTTTTCCAAGCCCCATATCATCTGCAAGTATTCCTCCAAAATTATATTTTTCTAACATTTTTAGCCAGTTAAATCCTGTTATTTGGTAATTTCTTAGAGTTGCATTAAGTCTTTTTGGAATACTAAAATTTATATTACTAGAATTAGTTATATCGTTTACTATCTTCTTAAATTCATCATCTACACTTGCAATTATATTTTTATTCTCTTGAAAGACACTATTAATATAAAGTGCTCTATATTTTTCTAGTTTTACTTTTCCACTTGCAAGTTCTTTAGGTGCAATATCTAGCTGTTTTGATAAATTAATCATAGAATTTATAGCAGGTGATGATAAATCTATAAAATTCCCATCTTTTAATCTATAATATTTCTTCTTTACATTATAACTATAAAAAATCTCTTTAATTTGCTTCTCATCTAGTCCCATATTATCAAATTCCATATCTAACAACTCACTAGAAGCACTAACTTGAAACTTCATAGTAGATGGACTTAATATTTGTTTATTTTTAAACTTGTCTGTTACATTTACCTCACATTTTTCTATCAAACTGTTTATTCCACTTCTTAAGAAATTATAATTTTTTTCTTCATCTATAATAATTAAACTGCTATTTTTTAAATCTATCTGAAATCCAAGTTCCTCAAACAACCTATTATACTGCATTTCATCAAAAACATTAATGGATATTTTATTTTTACTGTCAAATGGATTAAAAACTAGTTTACCATAATCATATTTAACATCACAAATTATATTTGATTTTTCATCAATATCAATATATACTTTTACTTTTAACTCATCTAATTTGTTTTTATCAATTATTGCCTGTTCACATTTAACACTACTATACTTTTCTATGTTAGGCAATACTGAATTAACAAGCGGCATTTCACTTTCTTTGTTTATTATTATGTCATTTTTTAATTTTAGTTTTTCTTTAAGTATTGGTATAACATTACTTAAAAACCCATTACTACATCTATATATTATATTATCCATATACACATAAGAATATTTTAGACCATCTATAATCTTATATGTTTCTAATACAACAATTTTATCTTTACTTGTTCCCACTCTTTCAATTAATATGTTAACTTTTGGATCTTCATCTAAAAATTTTATTTTACCTAAATTTGAGTCAATTTCTTCATTTAAATAAATATTAAATAAATTATCAATTAGTATGTCACTAATTAATACACTTTTTTTATCATAGTATTTTCTGGTATGATAAATGCTATAAATTAATTTTTGGGATTTTTCATCAAAATTATTTATATTATGATTAAATGATAGAGCCTTACCATAGCTATAATTTTCTTTTGTATCAATTCTTTTTATCAAATCTAATATGTCTTTTACAACATAATATTTGTCTATTCCTATTTTAAAGTACATATAAAATTCTTCCTGGCTATAATAGGGTCTATTTAAAACTTGAATTACTGGTACTAAACTTACCTTCTTTGATAATTCTTCTTTCCCATCAATTTGTGCAATATAATAAGATACTATATCGCTTGTTTTTTGCTCATTTAACTCAGTTAGGAATTTTTTTGCAAACATTGGATGTAAATCCAAATAAGAACTAAATTTAGCCGTATCTAGCCCGTCATTTTCTTTTGAAACATTTTTTATATACTCATCAATAGATATATTTTTAGGAACAAAATTGTAATATTTTTCGTAGTCTGTATAAATATCAAATATACTTGCAATTATATGTTTGCAAATTATATTTTCATAATTACTACAATAAGGACAACTACACTTAGTAGTTATCCTATTATTTTTCTTAGATATATTTACCATATAATTTTTAGTTCCATGAACAACACATAAAATATCGTAGCTATGTTCATTTTCTATATTAACATTTTTAATATCAACTCTTGATGTTTCGAAATATTTTTTTCCTCTTGTTATTATTATACTGTCGGTACAATTTAATATTTTATTTATTTCATCTGAATTAATTAACATTTATATCTCCTAGTTTTTAATATTATTTGCTATTACTTCCCATACATCATTTGTTTCGAGTCCTTTTTGCCATGTAGAAATACCGGCAAGGCCATATTTACTTATTATATCTACTCTATTTTTCATAGATACATTATCTTCTATCCATAATTTATATGTTACATTGCCCTTTTTTACTTGTGCATAATTTTGTCCACTAGCTTCATCATAATTTGCTTCAACTTCATTAGTCTTTAAAAAGTCTACACAGTTTTTCATAGAATAAACTTTTGTTGTCAAAGTATTATTTGCACTATTTTCTATCCAAAGTCTAGTGTAGAAAGGTACACCAAGTATTATTTTTGATGGTTCAATTTTGGAATCATTTATTAAAGAAGCTATATTTCCTTCCACCCATGAAATTTCAGATATAGATCCAGCTTCTTGCGACCAGTTTCCTCTTTGATCATATCCCATAAGTATAACATAATCTGCTGCTTCTCCAATTTTACTTCTTTCCATATATGCAACAAAGTACATATCAACAGATACTTTGATATTATATTTTCTAAATATTGGGCAAAGTTCACGAATAAATTGTGTATATAAGGATTTATCATCTGTCCTCATAGCTTCAAAATCTATATTTATACCATCTAGTTTATTTTCTTGAGCAATTTTTAGCATATTTTTTATGAAGTTTTCTCTTGCTTCTTCACTATTCATAAGATCTGACGTATCTTTTGAAGAATAGTTTGCATTATCAATACCATTTGTTACAATTGGCCATATACTATAACCATTTTGTTTAGCCTTATCATAGTAAGATTTACTAAAATTTGAAGTTATTTCTCCTTTAGAATTTTTTAGCTCGTACCATGTAGGCGATACAGTAGTCACCCCATCAATTTTATTGCCAAGTGTTTCAAGATTAGAACCATATTGCCAAAACATAACTATTTTGTCTTGATTACTATCTTCTATTTTTTCCTCTTCTTCATAAACATTTACATCAATAGCATTTTTAGACACATATCCAACAATTCCAGTTTCTGTTCTTATTTTGTACCATCTGGAATGATTTAGACTTTCTTCATAAAGTTTTACAGTAGAATTTTTATAAAGTGTAGCAAGAACTTTAGAAGATGTAGATAGTTCTTCGTACACATTTACCTGATTATATTTTACTGCTAAATCCTTTTCATCTTTTTTGTCTATTGTAAGAGTTGATGTTTCGCTGTTATACATTATAGTTATTTTATATGTATCTGTAAGAAGAGATATTGGCACATATGCAATATTATCTATTATTTTAACTGGTGTATCAATATCTGTTACTTCTAAATTTTTAGATATTTTATTTTCATTAACTTTCAATTTTATTACTTCATCATAAGTAGTCACAATAACTTTTGTTGCTACCTTATCATAATAAATATAAGGATCAATAGTTTTTGATATAGTATCTACTGATATATAAGCCGTATTCCCTTCCATGTAAGGCGTATATGATGTATCAATATTATCCCCAAAAATTACTAAATTTTCAATCTTATTCTTTTTTATATCATCATTAATAGATATTCCAAACAATATAATTATAACAATTACTAAAAGTAATGCTATAACAATATATCTTTTTATTTCATCTTTCACAAAAATCTACCTACTTTCGAATCAATCTACATTATACACTATTTTTTTTATTTTGGAAATACAATATAAAAAAAAAGCTTAAAACTTTAAGCTTTTTCTATAATTTTATTTGCAAATTCAACTTCTTGTTTTTTTAAATTTTCTTTGTTCCCTTAGAACCTTTTATACCACTAATATTTGCACTTTGTAAAATATTCGTATCAAATGAATATGTTACACTTTTTTGTTCTCTATAACGCTTTAGAGCTAAACTTATCATCTTATCTAATTGCTCTTGATATTTCATACCCTTGGCTTCCCATAGATAAAAAGCAAGCGAACCAGGTATTGTATTAATTTCATTTACATATACTTCTTCTCCATCAAGCATAAAATCAATTCTTGCGACTCCATTACAACCCAAAACTTGGAATGTTTTTATAGCTAATTTTTGTATTGTATCTTTTAAATTTTTAGATATGTCTGCCGGTAATTTTCTTTTTAGGGTAGCCATACCTTTGCTTCCAGCAGACTTTGCTCCACCTTTTACTTTGTCAGAAGAAACATACTTATCTTCATAGCTTAATATTTCATCACTTCCAACCGGCTCTTCACACTCTGATGCTATCGCTTCTTCATAGTCTCCTAAAACAGCACAATTAATTTCTCTTAGATTAGTTATAGCCCTCTCAATTAATATTTTTGTTGCAAATGTAAATGCATAATCTATTGCATCAATTAATTCGCCTTCATTTCTTGCTATTTTAATACCCACACTAGATCCTAAATCGATAGGTTTTACTATTACAGGAAATTCAAATTTTTCCTTTACTTTTGCTTTTATCCCACTAGTATTCTCATAGTCTTTTAGAGTAAACACTAGACAGTCAAGAACTGGAATTTTATTATCTTTTAGCAAAGTCTTCATAACATATTTATCCATTCCAACAGCTGAAGACAAAACATCACATCCAACATATGGAATATCAAGCATTTTTAAATACCCTTGAAGTGTACCATCTTCTACATTAGTACCGTGTACTACTGGAAATGCAACATCAATATAGTCATATACATTAGAAGTAAACATTTTAAACGGAAATTTAATAATTTCAACTCTATTATTGTTTTTTAAAAGTATTACTCTGTAAGATGATTTAATCAAATTTTTAATATCTTTATACTCTTCTATTTTTCCTATTTTTTCTCCCACATACATTTCATTTGATTTAGTTATGTATATAGGTACAATATCATATTTTTCTGTATCAAACGATGCTTTGGCTTGAAGAGCAGAAATTATAGAAACTTCATGTTCTACACTATTACCACCAAAAAATAATCCAACTTTTATTTTCATCTTTTATTCCTCCTAATAATTATCTGGTAAATCATTTTCTAAAAGTATAACTTTTCTTTTCCCGCCAACTTTTAGGCTATCTACTAAATTTAGACCTTCCTTCAAAGTATCTACTACAAATATTTTATCTTTATCAAATTTTGTACTACTTATACCATCGTATATTGGTTTTGTCTGCTTCTCACCAATTAAAACAACATAATCACATTTACCATATACGTATTTTCCAAATTCAAAATTACATTCATATTCTTTATTACCAAGTTCTATCATTCCTGGTGTAACTAAAATTTTAATACCATCAAAACTAGACAAAGTATCAAGGGCTGATTTACTTCCTACCGGATTTGAATTATATGCATCGTCTATTATTATATCTTCGCCTCTTTTAATCACTTCAAGTCTATGTTTTACAGGCTCAATTTGTCTTATTCTTTTTACCAATTTAGAAAGTGGAATACCAAGCATATTTGCAACTGCAATTGCTCCAACCATATTTTCTATATTATGTTTTCCTATAACTTTTGATTTAAATTCTTGTATGCTGCCGTCTTTTTCATTAACTTTAAAAGTTATTCCACTCTCGTCTGCTTTTAAGTCGTATGCATTATACATGTTATCCACATTTTCAACTCCATAAGTGACTACATTTTTATTCGTACCCTGATTTTTTATATATTCATTATCAAAATTTAAAAATGCAATTCCATCATCTGGGAGACTATCCACAAGTTCAAATTTAGTCTTTATAACATTTTCTATACTACAAAAGCTCTCTAAATGTTGAGGTCCAATGGAAGTAATTACTCCGTATTTTGGATGTACTATATCACATATCTCTTTTATATCATTGACATGCGTAGCACCCATCTCACACACGAAAATTTCATGTGTTGCATTCAAATTTTCTCTTATTGTTTTTACAACTCCAAGAGTAGTATTAAAGTTTTCTGGAGTTATTAGCACATTATACTTTTCAGATAAACATTTATATAAAAAATTTTTAACACTTGTTTTCCCATAACTGCCAGTTACCCCTATCACTATTAAATTTTTCATGGAATCGATTTTTTTCTTAGCCTCATTTATGTATTTTTTGTTAATTACTCTATTAATTGGTAAATTAATTAAATTAGCAAATAACATTAAAAACGGTACAAACACATTCAAATAAGCAAGTATAATTAAAGTAATATTAAAGCTTTTAGTTAAAAAATATGTAGCTACACCTATTAAAATATTTAAAATATATGCTGTTATTATCATTCTTTTTACCCTTAAAGTATATACAATTGGCTTTTTTACATTTTTTTCAACAGATATCAGACCTGAAAGCAAAACTAATATAGCATATAGTATCATAAAATAACTGTTATTAAATATCAAACATACACCAGCAACGGCTGACATAAGTGATGGTATCAAAATATTTTTAATGTTTGAACAAATCCATTTTATTTGTGGTTTTACCTTATAAAAATTGATTTGAAAAATGTGTATATTGTGTTTTAATAAAATAAAATAACTTACACAAAAACTAAGTACACAAATACTAAATAAAATTGTATTCATATTTTCTCCTTATTTTTCTTTATCTAAAAAGAAGTTTTCTAAAACCCTATTTACAAAAATTGGATCATCTAAAAATGAATAATGTGATCCGTATTTTACAACTACAAGACCTGAGTCCTTTATTTCTCTTTCCATAATTTTAGCATCACTTAAAGGAGTAGCATCATCATTTTCACCCCAAACAAGTAATGTTGGATAATTTATACCTTTAAGCAAAGGTTCTAAATCTTCGTTAACAGTTTTTACTAAAACTTCTCTCATCACAGGACTAGCATTTTTATAATCTTCTGATCCAAATTTAGATTTTAGTTTTTCAAGTGCATTTGGTGCAATCTTTTTTACTAGTTTTGTATTAACTACTTTTTTGGAAAACTTATAAAATCTGGATTTTAATGTTTTTCCACCATTATCTTTAGGTTTTATTCCAGCACTATCAAGTAACACAAGCCTATCTATTTTAAATGTCAAATTATCTCTATTTGCCATCTTTATTATTATTCTACCACCAAAGGAATGGCCGAGTATAGAAACTTTTTTAATCTCCATTTTTTCTATAAATTTTATTACAAAATCTACATATCCAGAAACATCCATTGATTTTTTTGGTTCTTCTGATTTTCCAAAACCAGGGAGGTCAAGAGCATATACTATATGTTCCTTAGAAAGTGATGCTATCATAGAGTTAAAAAGCTCTATATTTGACCCCCAACCATGTAGTAGTAAAATAGCACTACCTTTTTGTCCCTCTTTTTTATAGTTTATGTTTATATCATCAATACATATATTCATATTTTTAACCTCAATTATATTTTATTTAATAACATAAAAATCTATTATAAAATATATCATAATATTTGTAAAAAATCAAATAAATTATATATATATTTCTTTTTTTATAATTTATCATAAAACAATATATAAAAGTAAAATTTTGAAAGTTTGAGTAACAAAAATTATCAGTATTTTTTTATCTTAATATAAAAAAATTAAGTATAGAACCTAATCTATACTTAATTCCTACATAATTAATTTAATTCCATCACTAACTTAATGCTTTTCATTAATTGAGCATCATCACCTTCAACATTAAAGTTCAAGGTAGAAGATTTGTTATTACAAGCAATCGCAAGTGTTCTTAATTCCTCCATCTCTTTTTCACTTACCTTATTTCCTATGAGCATTCTTGCATTAATGCTCTCGTATAAGTTTAAAAGTGCACAGAAATTTTCTACAATAGCCATTTATTTAGCCTCCTTCATTTCTACCATTAGGTTTTTAATCAAATATCAATTTACATATGTAATTATAACATATTATTTTACATAAGTCAAGTTATCAAAGTTCTATATCTCCATCGTCTTGTACAATATTTCTTCTAAGTCCATAATCATGTGTTTGTGTATTTAAGTCTTTATATATTTGACTAAATGTTCCAAGAGCTTCACTATAATCTTCTTTTTGAATACTTAACTCATTTATATTAGTATCTTCTATATCCCCTAAAAATGAAAGCATAGCATCTGTCATAGATTTTCTTATATCTGGGTCACCGTAATTATCTTTTTGATTATGGGGATCCATAATTTCCCCCTGATAAAATGGTTCTATTCCGCAGTTTCTATAATCTCTCATAAGACCATTAAAATTACCTAGTGCTTTATTATGAACACTTCTTCTTTCCTTATCCAAACTTATAACCCTATCTTGCATTCTAGATATATTTAGCATACCAGCATTTTCATAGTCTTTTTTTGCCTCTTCAATCCATATTGGAAGTAATCTTTGCTCAACCCTAAGTCTTCTATAATTGTAAAAAGTTTTTATATTGCTTAATACATCTGGTCTTTCTTTTAATAGCTTTATGAAATTTTCCATTTTTCTTCTGGTTTCTGCTTTTTTTATTTCAGCATTTCTTTTTTCTTGTTTCTTTAAGTCATTTGAAATGACTCTCATTAAATCTTCTTCTTTTAGCACTCCTTGATTAAAAAGCGAAATTTCTACTTCATATTTTTTCTTAGTTTCATCATCTAACTCTTCAATTTTCATAATACACCTCACATAAATTAATATTACAATATTTCAAGCGGAGTAAACTTAGCCATAAGTCTTTTAAAGCCTGCTTCTTCAAAATCTATTTCCAACTTTAAATCATCATTTTCTGGTTCAACTTTTTTTATAACACCTATACCAAATTTTTTATGTTTAACTTTTTGACCTACTTTATATGATGTCACATCATTAGTTTTAATATTACTATTAATACCTTTTCCATTGAAGCTTCTTAAAAAGCTATCAACACTTAATCCAAAACCACTTGATTTAGCACTACTACTAGAATACAATTCCTCATCAAATAGATTTACCTTTCTATATTCGTCATCTAAAAACTTAGAGCTTCTTCTTTTCTCAGCTTGATTATTTAAAACTGATTCTTCGTCAAGAAGATTTTTCGGTATTTCATCTATGAATCTAGACGGTATCATATAAGATGTAGTTCCATATAAAGTTCTTTTTACTGCATTTGTTAAGAATAATTTTTCTTTTGCACGTGTAAGTGCTACATAACAAAGTCTTCTTTCTTCTTGAACTTCATCATCTTCTTCTATTGAACGTTTAGATGGAAACAAATCCTCTTCCATGCCAACTATAAATACTACTGGAAATTCTAGTCCTTTGGCAGAATGCATAGTCATTAGAGTAACAGCCTCTTGTTCTTCTTCTAATTTATCAACATCTGATACAAGTGCTATACTATCTAAGAAATCAGACAAAGTATTCTCAGCATTTTCATTTTCAAACTCTATTGCCACCCCAATAAATTCTGCTATATTTTCAAGTCTGGTTTGTGTTTCTTTTAGGGCTTCTTCATTTAGCATTTCCTCATACCCTGTTTTTTCAAGAATTTGATGCATTAACTCCGATATTTTTATATTATCTTTTAGTTCAATTAAAGAATTTATCATATCCTTAAATAGTATTATATTACCGCTACTTCTAAGACCTGCTAAATTGTCTGGATTATTTATTGCTTCAAATATGCTTATAGACTGACTATCTGCTATATTTTGTAATTTTTCTAATGCACTATCTCCGATACCACGCTTTGGTTCATTTATTATTCTTTTAAGTGATACATTATCTTTTGGATTTTGTATCAACTTTAGATAAGCAATAAGGTCTTTTATTTCTTTCCTAGAATAAAATTTTAGTCCACCTATAAGCCTATATGGTGTACCGCTCTTCATAAATACTTCCTCTAATACACGGGCTTGTGCATTAGTCCTAAAAAGCACTGCAAAATCTTTGTATGTCATATTTTGTTTTCTACATATCTTATCTATATTTTCAACAACAAATTCTACTTCTTCATATTCATTTTGTAATGATTTGTAAGTAATTTTTTCTCCCTCGCCTTTGCTTGTCCATAAATTTTTTGTAAGAGCAGCTTTGTTATTTTTAATAACAGCATTTGCAGCATCAAGTATAGAAGATGTACTTCTATAATTTTCTTCTAGTTTTACTACTTTTGCCTCCTTATAAGTTTGTTGAAAATTTAGTATATTAGAAATATCAGCACCTCTAAATCCATATATACTTTGAGCATCATCACCTACTACGCATATTTTACCTGATTTTTTTGAAAGCATACTTACAAGTAAAAATTGAACTCTATTTGTATCTTGATATTCATCTACGAATATATACTTAAATTTATCTTGGTAGTAATTTAGAGTTTCTTCATTTGTCGAAAAGATTTTAACAGTTAGTAACAATATGTCATCAAAATCAATAGAATTATTTCTTTTTAATGTTTTTTCGTATTCTTCATAAACCTTTGCAATCTTAGTTCTTCTATAATCACCTAAAGTAAGCAATGAATACTCACTTGCATCCTGCATTTTATCCTTTGCATGAGATATTTCCTGGCAGATACTTGATGCCGGATACATTTTTTCATCCATATCTAACTTTTTTAAAATTTCTTTTACAACCTTTGTTTTATCAAGTTCATCTAAAATATTAAAATCTTTGGTATATCCTAAACATTCTATTTCTCTTTTTAAAATTCTTACACAAACACTATGAAAGGTTCCAAGCCACATCTTTGAAGCTTTGTCTTCGCCAGTAAGTCCTATTATACGTTCTTTCATCTCCTTTGCTGCTTTATTTGTAAATGTTATGGCAAGTATTTCCCAAGGATTTACTATTTTTTGTTCCAAAATATAAGCTATTTTATAAGTAAGTGTTCTTGTTTTACCGCTTCCTGCTCCTGCTAAAATTAGTAGTGGGCCATCTGTGTACTCAGCCGCCTCACGCTGTTTTTCATTTAAGCCATCTAGTATATTTTCCATTTTTATTCTCCTTTTATAATTACTGCACTTCCATAATCGATAATATCTTTATCTTTAAAGTCTATTAAATGACACCCATGGTCTTTTATAAAATCTTCAATTTTCTTATATTCTTTTAAATATTTTTTATCACCAAATAGTATTATATCATTTTCTAACTTTACAGTTGCTCCACCAATAAATCCATGCATACTTGAAAAACTAAGGTTATTTTTTAAAAGTTTTATATTTTCCTCATTTTCTCTTGAAATAAGAAGTACATCTATTCCTTCTTCCCTAAGTATAGAAGCTATTTTAAAATCAGATGTTATGCAAGATGTATCAGTTATTTTAGCTATTGCACAATTAGAATATCCTTGTGACACATTCACTTTTTTATATTCCTTTTTATTTAGAAGTTCTAAAACCTTCAAATCTGTATACTTAAAATTATGTATTGCTAATTTTCCAATAATACACACATTATATAAAACATCATTTGGATAAGGACTAGATATTTTACTATTTCCTTTTACTATACTTTTTAAGGTAGAATTTTCATATGTTTCAGGCTCTGATATAATTTCATCTTCAATTTTTATCATGTGTATATCTGTATGAGATGATATCTCTTCGTAAAGATTGTTGCTTTTACTTATTTTTATAATATTAAATCCCCTATCTTTAAAAAAATCTTCATATATCTCATCTATCTTTCCATCGATTATAACAGTTTTTTTCATAAAAAAATTATATCAAAATAAAAAATAATATTCAATAAAAATTAAACAAATTTGCATTTTTTTGCACCCTATGTTATAATATTTAATGATGGTGCATTATTCTAGTTGCACGTATTATTATGAGGGTGGGGCTAAAAATCCACTATAAGGCATATCGTTGAAGTTCCTTGTTATTGCGCGTTACGCCCAGTTTTGCGTTTTTTCAGGGAGTAAGATTTTAGGGATAAATATAATGGCATATATTTTTCACCCTACTATCGCGGAGGCTTTAATTTATCAATATAATAAGATAATATTTAAAGTAAAACCTATACAAAGTGCCAAGACACAATGTATAGTGTAGCCTGTTTTGAGTGAGAATATTGGGATTTATTTTAAAGTATAAATGAATTATGGCCATAATGATTTTATATATGATAATGAAATTATTATTGCAAAAAAAACTAATAATAATACACGCAGATTTTTTAAGGAAAACTTCTAGAATGATTGCTTTTAAAAAAGCATATGTGTTTAGGGATTAAGGTACGGATTTAAGTGGTGATCTAGTTTCTTTATGGGAAACCATAAGATGCTGTATTTAAATGGAAACAGCCAAGTAGTAATGCTTGGTAGTACAGTAGAGAAATTCTACTAGACCTAAAACCGTAAAATTTACCTAAATGCAACCATCTAAACTTTTTTTAAAGGAGAGAAAATTTTTAAAAAATGAAACAAGACAAAAAGAAAAGCAAAAGTTCTGATATTAAATGGACTATAACCGTTTTAATTTTGACTTTTTTCCTTTCTTTATTTTTTTCTTATATATCAACAGAACCTATTAGTAAATTAAATCTTCTGCCAGCAGTAATTATTTTACTTGTTGTTATTTTTATAGGTATATTTTTTGATATAGTAGGTGTTGCTGTTACTGTTGCAGGTGAAGACAATTTCCATGCAAAGGCAACAAAAAAAAT
>CAKPJL010000008.1 GCA_934162655.1 uncultured Clostridia bacterium
CAGTTGGAGGAAAAGCAGTTGGAAAAGGAATTGCTAAACAAAATTGTGAAAAAATAGTTGATGTTGTAGCCAAAGTATTAAACTTTTTTAAAATAAAGAAAAAATGATTATATTGTAAAAAGTGAAGTTTTTTCTAAAAAGCTTCACTTTTTCCTAGTTTATGATACAGTGCTTATATGTTTAATTTTAAAAAAATATGCAATGACAAAATGATTGCATATTTTTATATATTAACTATTAATAATTAACCATATATTTCTTTATCAAATTTCTCTCTAAGTCCTTTTTTATCTTTTTCTAAGTGAACTTCAGATTGGTAAAGATCGTGTCCTGGAAAAGGATTAGCTTCAAGTATTAGAGCATCATCTTTTGTTACTACAACATCAAATCCTATATATCTTAGTCCTTCTATTTCTTTGGCACATTCTTTTGCCACATTTATAGCCTTATCAAAATTTGGAATTTCAAATCCTACAATTTTTGTATTTGTAGCAGGATGTACTTCATATACATTTCCCTTTTTATCTACTGCCGGTTTTTTTACCACTCCATCATCTGATACAACTGTAAAAAGTCCATCATTATTAAAGTTATCAACAGATTTTCCTTTATTTCCCATCCTAAGTCCTACAAATAATACTACCACATTTGAAGGTTCTTTTTTAAGAGTCACAACTCTTATTGTGTTTACAGAGCTTGGATTTAAGCTAGACATTTTTTCATGTTGAACAATACATTCTTCTACTAGAATTTGTTTATTTAATTTGAGTCTTTCATATAGTTTCTCAAAATTTGTTTTTTCATCAATAGTTATCTTCTCTACTCCATGTCCACATGATTCATCTATTGGCTTTACAATAAACACCTTATGCTTCTTTGCAAAATTCTCAAATTCCTCTTTACTTACATCTTCTAAACAAATCCAATCTCTTTTTAAGAACCTAGAGTGATGCTTATTAAAATATAACTTATTACCTGTTTTCCTCATTATTTCTTTATCATTTAAATATTCAACATATCTATTGTTAACACCTCGTGTTATATATGTTTTTCTTTGCTCGTCATTTAAGTTATACATTTTAAATACTTTATAATCAACGTATCCTGCCATATACTTTGAACCACATTTTATTATATCCATTAATATTTTAAAAGAATTTTTTCCTGTTTCTTTTGATACTTCTTTTGCAGTTTTAAACATTGCACCATAATTCATAGAAATAATTCTTTTTATCATATATTTAAATTTTCCCATATCTATCCACCAAAAAAAGTATATTACAAGAATTAATATTTGTCAATTTTAATTATAATAAAATCTTTATTTAATATTGTAAAATAGTATAAAAAAATGTATAATAATTTTATATTGTTTTAAGGAGAAAACTTTATGAATAAATTTTTTACATTGCTCATTTCTAAAATATGTTTAAGAATTCTAAAACTAATTGGTAAAGGAAGCTCTTTACCAGGAAAAATAGCTTTAAAATTAGATAAGAATATAATTAAAAAAATAAAAATCAAAAGCAGAGTTATTGCAGTTACCGGAAGTTCTGGAAAAGGCAGTACATCTTCCATGATTGTGGAAGTTTTAAGAAAATCAGGTTATAGTGTAGCTCACAACATGAAAGGTTCAAACCTAAAATTTGGTATAGTAACATTACTTGTAGAAAACTCAAACTTAAAAGGTGAACTAAACAAGGACTATTTAGTATTTGAAATGGATGAAAGATATGCAAAATATGTATTTTGTGATATCGAACCAGACTTTTTAATAGTAACTAATGTAACTCGTGACCAACCTCCACGCCAAGGCAATGTTGATGTAGTTTTGCAAGATATAAAATTAGCTATTCCAGCTAAAACCCATATAATACTTAATGCTGATAGCCCATATATGCAAAATTTGATTATTGGGCTCACTAACTACGTATCATATTATTCAGTTGCAAAAAACAAATATTCCCTATTAGAAAGTTTGTACAAAAAATTAAATATATACTACTGTCCAAAATGTAATAGCAAACTTAACTACTCATACTATAACTTTGAAGAGAATGGAAAGTACAAATGTATCAACGAAAAATGTGGCTTTGAAATACCAGAACCTCTATGTGAAGTTACAGATATAGATTATCAAAATAACATACTTACAATTGATGGGACTTATAATATAAAAACTGAATGCAAACTACTTTTTAATGTATATAATGTGCTTGCTTGTTTTACTGCCCTAAAACTTCTAAATATCGATTTAGATAAGGCCACAAAATACTTAAAAGAAATTTATCTAAGTAAGAAAATATATTCACATTACACTCAAAACAGTAGAAATGTATATGTGTTAAATAATAAAAATGAAAACTCAACTACATTTAATCAATCATTACACTTTGTAAATATGAATAAAGAGATGAAAACCATAGTTGTCGGATGGTGGCAGATCAGTCGCAGATATGAATTTAATGATATATCTTGGCTCTACGATATAGACTTTGAAATCTTAAACACACACGAACTAGAAACAGTTATATGTGTTGGACCTGAAAGATATGATATTGCGACTCGCGTAAAGTTATCTGGGATTGATAAAAGCAAAATTCTTACATTCGAAAATATTAAAGATGCTTGTACATTTTTAAAATCAAATACTTCTCATGATATATACTCTATATTAAATTTTGATTACGTTGCCCCATTTAATAAATATATGAAAGGAGAAAAGTAATGGTTAAAATAGCTCATTTATACTATGACATATTAAATCTTTATGGAGAAGATGGAAATATAAAAGCACTAGAACACGCACTAAACACTATTAATGTTGACTATAAACTAGATAAACTAACTCTAAATGATATAATAGACTTTTCTTCTTACGACTTTATATACATTGGCTCAGGAACTGAAAATAATTTAAAAATTGCACTTGAGGACATAAAAAGATTTGAGGCTGGAATAAAAGAATATATTGATCAAAATAAAGTAATGCTTTGCACTGGTAACTCAATTTCAATTTTTGGTAAATACATAAGAAATTTAGATAATTCCAAAATAGAATGTCTAAACATATTTAATTATCATGTAAAAGAAACCAAGTTAAGAGTAGTTGCAGATGTAATGTTTACATTAAGTGGTTCTAAAAAACTTATAGGATTTTATAATACAAAATACACCGTGGTAGAAGAACTAGTTAAAAACTATAATAATATTTTTGAGATAAAAAAATCAATAGGATATGAATTTGAAAATAAAAGTGATGGTATAAATAAAAATAATTTCTATGGAACAAATATTATTGGACCAATAATGGTAAGAAACCCTGAATTTTTAAGATTTATACTTTCAAGAATATTAGAAGAAACTAACATAGTTTTAAGTGATTCAACGCCTGCTCTTGATTTTGATTTTGAAAATAAAGCAAGAGAAGAATTTATAAAAAATTATTATGAGAATAAAAAGAATAAAAAAATTCATTAAGCCAATATTTTAGTTATTGGCTTTTTTATTTTTCTGTATATGATAATTAATGCTTGTAAAGATTCCTTCCGGTATAATATTTCTTAAAAAGTATAGTATTTTATTTTGTATACCTGGTATTAATTTTGTTTTTCTTTTTAGTACGCTATTTAATGTGTATTTTGCAATTTTTTTTGCACTAACACATTTTTCATTTTCCTTAGCACAAGAAACTCTATCAAACTCACTTGAAAAATGTCCTGGGCATAATATGCCGTACCCTAACATTTGACTTCTTTTGTTTAAGTTCTTTTGATATAGAATTACTAAGGCTATATACATATGATTTTGTAGCATAGTATGTAGACATATAAGGTCCAGAAGGCATTACCCCTGCAATAGAGGCAACATTTAAAATATATCCTGAATTTTTTCTCTCCATTTCTTTTAAATAAAGTTTAGTTAATATATGTACAGCTTTAATATTTAAATTTATCATATTCATCTCTTTTTCCAAATCAGAGCTTAAAAATTCGTCAACTATTCCAAATCCTGCATTATTAATTAATATATCAATATCTTTATATTTTTCAAATAAAGAGATACAATTATGGTCACTTGATAAATCCAAATCCTCAATTTCTATATTATCCTTTAATTCAGCTCTTAAATTTTCTAATCTTTCTTTTCTTCTTGCTATTGCAATCACATAAAAACCTTTTTTATGAAATTCTCTTACAAGTTCTAAACCAAGTCCTGAACTAGCACCAGTTATAAGTATTTTCAACTACATCACCAAATAACATTTTACATTATTTTTAAAAAAAAAGGAAGTAATTATTACATTACTTCCTAATTCTTTTTATATTTTATACTCGCGTTGTATACAAGAAAGTGAGGACTTGCTAGCAACTATCATTGCACAATCAAAAGTAAATCTATCAGTATCTCTATTCATTGACAAATAAGTTTTTCTTAACTTGTCATTATTTTTATATCTACTGTAATTGGCAGCAAGATGTCTTGCAATTCTTAAGACATCAATTTTATTAGCATTTGATATCATAAATGCCTTATCAACTAGCCTTCTTGCCTCTTCTTCGTCAACAGTGTCAACATATGTTGCAAAACCAACACCTATATGCTGACTACGAGTAGTAAGTTTTTGACTTCCACAAGTTTTTTCGATGTAAAGCAAGAAATCTTCAATTTTTTCTTCCTCAATTAAGTCAGCCACTTTCTTACCTTCGCTTAAGTTATAGTCATACTTCATAAACTAAACTCCTCTTTAATTAAATTTGGAATAAAATTAAACCATATTATATATTATATTACATAATATGTTTTTTGTCAAATTTTTTAATACCTATTGATTTTAAATGCTCGTAATGATAAAATGTTCTTTGTGAAAGGGTGATACAGGTGGCCTATCTTGTAATAGCAATAATAGTTCTTCTTCTTTTATCTTTAATAGTTGCCGGAATGTATAATAATTTAGTTGCTTCAAAATTAAAAGTAGATAATTCATTGACCGTATTAAATAAAAGTATAGAAAAGATTTTAAATCTTGTATCTAATATATTAAATACATCAAAAAAATACTTAAAATATGAACAAGATATAATAACTAAAATATCAAATACTGTTAAGAACTATTCTTCCTGTGATGATTTAGTCAAAAAATCAGATGCATATGCATTAATTAATAATGATTTGAACTCTTTATTTACACTAATAGAAGCATACCCTGAATTAAAAGAGGATAAAAACTTTATAAAAGATAAACAATATTTCACAGATTTAGAAAATGAATGCTTAAAACTAACGAAAATATACAATAATGATGTTCAAATGTATAATAACTCTGTTAATTCTTTTCCTGGAAATATTGTAGCTAAGATCTTTGGATTTAACAAAAAAGACTTTTTTGATATAAACTAAATAACAATGTTTAATTAAGGTGATTTATTCACCTTTTTTTGTTATATTATTAACTTTTGTAAATAATTATGTTATAATTACTAACAAATGGAGGAATCACTTTGAATAATCTATACTTATATGTAAAATCTAATGAATGTGAAGATGTATTAAAATATGGCATAAAACTATCTGAATATTGCAATAGAGTATTTAAGCTTGCAAATACAGAAAAAAAGGGAATTACAGCATACTTAGCTCCTAAAGACTCTAAAAAATATTTTGATAAGAACTATACATGTTTAAGGATATCGACTACTGGGCTTAAAATATATGTTATAAATGATATATTTAGTACATTAGATAGCGTTTATGATAAACATACTATTATAAAATTAGAAAATTATAAATTGGGTGATTTTGAAGATCCAATTGCAATAATATGCACTTCAATACTACCAGAAAACATATATACATACAATGAAATAATAGATACACCGTTAATTGTTAGTAATTCTAAAGATTACTTTTATGAAAAGGCTGTCCAAGATATGATTGAAAATAATTATTTTTCTAATTATGAACTATATAAGGCTATGCTAATCTTAGGTGAAAAAAAAGGTATTTTTGAACAAGTATTTGAAAACAATACCAACAAAATCTATATGAACAAGCTAAACAAAAAGATATATACAAATATAAGCAAATTTTAATTGACTTTATTTAAAATGTGTTGTAATATATATTGTATATATTGGGGTATCGCCAAGTGGTAAGGCAATCGGCTCTGACCCGATCATTCGTAAGTTCGAATCTTACTACCCCAGCCAAAAAAATGTAAGAGTTTTTCTCTTACATTTTTATTTCTTTATAATGCTATTAATTATTTTTACTATTTCTTGTTTCATTACTTTATAGTTTAACGCCTTATGGTTGTGATACACAACTTCGTGACAATAATTTTCAACAATGCCTATTGATATATGAACTTTTTCAAATAAATTTTCATTTTCTATATTATTTTCATTTAAGGTTTCAACTATTTTTTTTGTTAGCTCTATTTCTTTATTACAAAATACATCCGCGATATCTTCATCTAAATGGGATAGTGCAATCATTTCTTCATGTGCTTTTTTAGATAATGTGTGCTTTTTTATAAACACATCTAACATCTTACTTAAAACATCTTCTAAGTTATTAAATTTTATATCTTTATGCTTTAATACATCAAGCAGCGGAAACATTATTGTATCTGAATAATTTTTAACACCTTCAATAAATATTTCTTTTTTATCATTAAAATACTGATAAATAATTCCAGTAGAAACATTGGCATATTTTGCTATATCGCCAGTATTAGTATTATAGTATCCATTTTCACACATTAATTCAAAACCTTTTTCAATAATCCTATTCCTTTTTTCAATAGATCTTTTTTGAACAGGCATTCTAACATCAGACATTAAATTCACTTCCTAGAATGTATTATATACTAAAATTTTTATAAATTCAATATTTACACAAAAATATGATATTTTTGTCATATGTGTATTGACTTATTACTATTATTAATATATAATCATATGTAAATATGAAATAAATGTCATATTTAGAAAGAAGATGAATTATGGAAGAATTAATTAGTTTTATAAATGTAAAAAAGACCTATGTTATAGGCGAAAAAAAGTTTAATGCCTTAGATGGTATAAATTTAAGTATAAACAAAGGAGAATTTGTAGTAATACTTGGGGGCCAAGTGGTGCTGGTAAATCCACTCTTTTAAACTTACTTGGTGGTATGGATAAATCAACTAGTGGAAAAATAAAATATGGATAACAATTGCTTCCATTCTAATAGGTCTACCATCTGGCTATTATTTAACTTCATGGTTATTTAAGGCATGTCTAGATGAAGGATATGACTTTGGAGTGCATATAAACATCACAACATATATAATAGCTGCACTTGGAACATTTTTAGTTTCACTTGTTGTATCTAAATTGCTGGCAAGGAAAATAAATAAAATAGACATGGTATCTAGTCTAAAAGGAAATGAATAATATGGATAATTATTTAAACATCTTAATTGGGCTTAATATACCATTTATAGGAACTGCACTTGGTGCTTCAACAACAGTTTTAATCAAGAAAAAATTAAATAGCAACATTGAAAACCTACTTTTAGGTTTTGCAAGTGGAGTAATGATTGCTGCAAGTGTTTGGTCACTACTTATCCCGTCAATAGATATGGCAAAAAGCCAAGGCATTATATCTTGGCTTCCAGCCTCTTGTGGTTTTTTACTTGGAATACTTTTCTTATTATTGCTTGATTATATAATTCCACATATACATAAAGATAGTAAATTACCAGAAGGTATAAAATCAAGTTTGAGTAAAGAAATTAAATTAACACTTCATAATATTCCAGAAGGAATGGCAGTTGGTGTTGTATTTGCAGGATTTGCATCAAATGAGAATTTAATAACGCTTGCTCAAGCGTTTGCCCTAAGCATAGGAATTGCAATACAAAATTTTCCAGAAGGTGCTATAATATCAATGCCTCTAAAGGCTGCTGGAAAATCCTCTAAAAAATCCTTTGCTATGGGAACTTTATCAGGAATAGTGGAACCATTATTTGGTTTTATTACAGTTTTACTTGCTACATTTATAAAACCTATTCTTCCATACTTGCTTTCTTTTGCAGCAGGTGCTATGATATATGTAGTAACGGAAGAATTAATACCAGACTCAAATAGTGGTAATCATTCTAATTTATGTATTATTGGATTATCACTTGGGTTTGTACTTATGATGATATTAGATATTGCTCTAAATTAAGGAGGTAATATGAAAAAATATAAATATAATATTAATAATTTAGATTGTGCTAATTGTGCAAGAGAGATAGAAGAAGCACTAAATAAAAATACAGATTTTAAAAATGTTTCTATTAGTTTTGCAACTTCTAAACTAACATATGAATCAGATAAAGATTTCTCTTTAAAGGAACTTAATAATTTAATAAAAAAAATAGAACCAGATGCTAGCATATCAAAAGATGAAGTAGAAAACAAAAAACAATTTCATTTATGGATTTTAGTTTTAGCTCTAATAATTGTATTTTTGGCATATTTCTTAAACCTACCAAATCCTGTAAAAATTACAATGTACATTATATCTTATGCTCTGCTTCTTTACAGAACTACGATAAATGCTATTAAGCTACTAATTAAGAGTAAGAAAATAAATGAGAATGCACTAATAACAATTTCATGTATTGGAGCATTACTTATAGGTGAAGTAATTGAGGGGACACTTGTAATCACACTATATACAATTGGTAAAATTTTAGAAGAAAAAGCAATTAACAAATCAAGAAAATCAATAAAGGATTTACTTGATATAAAACAACCATATGCAAATATAAAAATTGGAAATTCTACTAAACAAATAGATATAGAACAAATCAAAATAGGCGATCTTTTAGTAGTAAAAAAAGGTGAAAAAATACCAGTAGACGGAGTAATAGTAGAAGGCAATACACTCCTTGACACATCTGCACTCACAGGAGAATCAGAGCTTGCTAAAAAAAATGTATCAGATACTGTACTTTCTGGATGTATTAATACGGGAGACATTATAACAATTAAAGCAACTTCACTATTTGAAGATTCAACAGTTGCAAAAATTTTGGAACTTCTAGAAAATGCATCAGAAAAAAAGGCGAAAACTGAAACAATAATATCAAAAATAAGTGAAATATACACACCAGTGGTAGTTTTATTAGCCTTAATTACAATTGCAATATTACCTCTAGTATTTAATGTTGAATTAATGGAAAGTATACACCGTGGACTTACATTTTTAGTAATATCTTGTCCTTGTGCTATTGCCATATCAATCCCACTATCTTACTTTACAGGAATAGGAGTTGCAAGTAAATCAGGCATATTGGTTAAAGGTAGTAATTATTTAGACAATTTAAGTAATATAAAAAATATAATATTTGATAAAACTGGTACGCTTACAAATGGAGCTTTTAGTGTAACAAATATAGAAATATTGGATGATAATTATACTAAAGAAGATATTATTAATATAATAACAAAAGGAGAATCCTTATCAACTCACCCAATAGCAAGTTCAATTGTAAAATTAAAACAGGGTAAAATAGATAATAGTGATGTTTTAGATTATAAAGAAATAGAAGGAAAAGGCATAACTTACATGCTAAATGGCAAAAAAATTTCTATTGGAAACAAATCATTATGCAATTGTAAAGTTGATGCAATATTACATTTAAATATAGAAAATAAACATGTTGCATCTATTACAATAAACGATGGCATAAAAGAAAATGCAAAAGATACTATTACTAAACTAAAGAAATTAAAAATTAATACTTATATGTTTACTGGTGACAAAAAAGATGTTGCCATAAACATAGCAAAAAAACTAGAAATAGATAATGTAAAATATGAAATGTTACCTACTGATAAATATGAACAATTTGAAAAAATAGCAAATAAAAATGAAATAACAGCATTTGTAGGAGATGGAATAAATGATGCCCCCGTTTTAAAAAGAGCAGATATTGGAATATCTATGGGTGGTGTTGGAACAGATTCTGCAATAGAAGCAAGTGATATTGTATTAATGTCAGATGACCTAGAAAAAATACCTAAAGCAATAAGCATATCTAAATATACTAAATATATAATCAAACAAAACTTGATATTTGCTATATCAGTAAAACTAATAATTCTTGTTCTTAGTGTATTTGGACTTGCAAACATGTGGCTTGCAGTATTTGCCGATACAGGTGTTACATTAATAACTATCTTAAACTCTCTAAGAATCATGAAAAAGAAATAAAAAACATAGTGAAGATTATATTATCTTCACTATATTTTTATTCTAATACTATTCTATCATATAACTTAATATCATACGTTTTTTCTATTTCCAAACTTTGTAACTCTTCATCATCAAAATTGTCAATAATTGCGGTATTATCATTTGAAAGTAGTAACTTTACAGGAATATCTACATAATTTCCATACTTTAAAGCATTTACATAGTAATAATTTTTTTCTTGGTTATATCTTAATGCATTTAATGGAATTAACAAGTTCTCAGTCCTCTTCCATACTATCTCTACTCCAATAAATCTCGTATTATATATATCCTCTACATTATTTGTAATCTCAAATACTACATAATTTGAATTTTCATTTTCTAAGTATTTTATTAGCTTTCCACTAAACTCTTTGTAATTTTGTTCTATAAGCCTTAGGGTATATTTTTTTCCTTCATAAATGTATTTATCATTTTCACCTTTTGGTTCCCTTACAATAAGGTATGCTTTATAATTATCAACTATTTTTATTCCAAATTTATTTACATTATTTTGACTATATTGTAAATATAAATTCTCTATATTATCAATATTAATATCAGATATGTTATTAATATACTCATTATTTTCTAGTGTATCAATTTTATAACTAACTATTCCACCAGAATTTGCAAATATGTTACTTCCGCTTTTATTACTCTTACTTTCATATTCTTCTCTTTCCTTTATTAGTTCTCTTATCTTAGAACCCTGTGGACTTAATTCACTAAGAAGCGTTACCTTTTTTTTAGAAAGCTCATCAATATTTTTTTTATATTCTTGCATTTTAACATAAGATGTAGTATTTAGACTTTCTTTTGCTAGCTTTAATATTTCTTGCTCTATTGATGCAACATCTGACGAATATGTTGAAGGTAAGTCTTTTATTAAAGTTTCTATTTGAGAATCCATCTGATTTATTTTTTTTAAATACTCTTCATATTCAGCATTTTTATATATTGATATTCTCTCACCTTTTGATACTCTTTTCCCCTCTTCTATAACAGGAACTATGGTAAGCGAGCTATCTGTTTGTACTATATTTTCGTTTAATACCGTTATAGCCTGGTTTTCACTTACCTTTTCTATAAAACCATTTTGGATTGTGTACTGAATTTTCTCATTAAATACAATTTTATATACAATAAATGAAATAATTAAAATAAAGGCCAATATAATTATAAATATATATTTTTTATCTATACTTTTGAGTTTATTAAAAATATCTCTAATCATATTTTCCCCCTAACTTAAATCATTTATTATTATATCTACATTCTCTTTATAACTATTTGTTCCATCTATATTTTTTTTATTTAGTTTGTTATTAAACCATGTAATTTGCCTCTTAGCATATTTTCTAGTAGCCCTTTTTAACTCTTCCTTACACTCATCTAAACTTTTTATACCTTCAAAATATGGAAATAATTCTTTGTATCCTATTGCTTGTCTACAAGTTCTAGAGGCTCTATCGCCTAAGTCGTATATCAGTCTTGCCTCTTTTAACATTCTTTCATCTTGAAACATCTTTTCAACTCTTAAATTTATCCTATCATATAAAATATCTCGTGGTAATTCTATATAATAAACAAAAAATTCATATTGTGATGTATCCTTTAATTTTTCTATTCTTTCCTTTTCTTCTTCAATATGTTCAGATTTTTTCTTACCCGAAAATTTAGCCATCTCTAATGCTCTTACTACACGCTTTAAGTTATTTGGATGTATATTCTTTATGGAATCTTCATCTACTTTTTTTAACATATCATATACATACATATTTCCATTTTTACTTGCCAAATCGTATAAATATTGCCTATACTCTTTTACCATGTCATCTTCTTGGCTAGAAAAATTCATGTTATATATAACACTATTAATATAAAGACCAGTGCCTCCGACTATAATTGGAACTTTTTTTCGTTTAATAATATCATTAATTTTATCATAACATAAACTTTTAAAAGAAGCAACGCTAAACTCTTCATCCATATTACAAATATCTATTAAATGATGTTTTACTTCCTTTTGTTCTTCTGCACTTACCTTGGCTGTTCCTACATCTAGTGTTTTATAAACTTGCATAGAATCTGCAGATATTACCTCACCATCTATTTTTTTTGCAAGTTCTATACCAAGACTAGTCTTACCGCTAGCAGTAGGCCCTGTTAGCACTATTACTTTTTTCTTTTCCATATTTTCCCTCATAAATATCTATGTAATATACCTCTATTTCCTCAAAAATCTTCTTTCTATTTCATATTTATCCATTTCAATAGCTGTAGGTCTTCCATGTGGACAATTAAATGGATTATCAAGCTTTACCATGTCATCTAGAAGTGTAATTTGTTCACTATAAGATAAGTTCATATTTCCCTTAACTGCTGCTTTACATGCAAGAGTAGCAATAAATCTTTCTTCTTTTTCCTTGCTATGTGTTTTGCTACCAGTGCTTATCTCATCAATAATGTCTATAAATAGTCCTTTAAAATCAATATCATATCCAATATTTGGAACACCAGATATTTTTATTGTTTTATCCCCAAAATTTTCCATTTCAAAGCCAGTATTATAAAATAACTCTTTATTTTCTTCAACAATGTCAAGTTCTTTTTGGGTAAGTGTAACAAGTATTGGCATAAGTAAAATTTGGCTATTTGAGTTTTTAGAGAAGTAATCTTTTTTTATCTTTTCATACAAAAGTCTTTCATGAGCCGCATGTTGGTCTATAATATACATTTTTTTGTCAATTTGTATTATTATATATGTATCAAATACTTGTCCTATATATTTATAAAAAATCGGTTCTTTTTTTGGAATAACACTTTCATGTTTTGATTCATCATTTTCTTTTAGTTCTTTATCAATTAATCCTATCTCCATGTTAGAGTTTTCTAAAGCATTACTATTAGTTGCCTCTTCTTCTTTTACTTTATCATTTTCTTTAATGCTTTCTATGTTAGAAGATGCAATATTATATATCGTATCTTGGCTTTCCTCTGCTACATATGGTTTAAATGTTGATAATACGCTATTTTGATTTTTCAAAATAGTATTTCTTTTTTCTTCTCTTTCTTCATTTTCCACTTTTTTTATTTCTTGTAAAAGAGTTAGAGGTTTACTATCCACACTTTTAACATTACTTTGCTCAAAACTATTTACATTATCCTCTATTTTTTCTTCTCTTATAATAGAGAAGGGATTAGTTTTTATAGCATCTTGTTCAAGAGCATTTTTTATTGAATGATATATTGCCTCAAAAACCTTTCCCTCATCATCAAATTTAACTTCAAGTTTTGCAGGGTGAACATTAACATCCACATGTCTAGGATTTATTTCTAAATTAATCACACAAAATGCGAATTTACCAATAGCATACTTTTGAAGGCATGCCCTATCAAGTGCAGAAGATATTACTTTATCTTTAATATATCTAGAATTAATATATGTGAATTGTTGGGTTCTAGTAGATCTAGAAATTATAGGACGTCCTATTACTCCCCTAACTTTCATAGATTCATATTCATAATCTATATCAATTAAATTTTGGTATATCTCTTTACCAAATATATCATATACTGTATCTTTAAGTTCTCCTTTTCCTCTTGTTAGCAATATCTGTTTATTATTACTTATCAATTTAAAAGAAACTTGTGGATTTGAAAGTGCAAGCCTTGTTACCACATCTTCAATATATCCAGCCTCTGTAAAGTCTTTTTTTAGGAATTTAAAACGAGCAGGAACATTATAAAATACATCTCTTACTTCTATAATTGTACCAATTGATGCTGCACATTCTTCAACCTCTAAGATATCTCCACCTTCTACGACTGCACGAGTTCCAATGGTCTCGTTTATATTTTTAGAAATGAGTGTAACTTTTGATATAGCAGCAATTGATGCTAAAGCTTCACCTCTAAACCCCATAGATTTTATTTTTAATAGATCTTCTTCATGTCTTATTTTACTTGTTGCATGTCTTTCAAAAGCAATTGAAACATCATCTGATGCAAATCCAGTACCATTATCCGTAATTTTTATATAGCTAATTCCACCATTCTTTATTTCTATTGTCACCTTAGTTGCCTTAGCATCTATTGAGTTTTCAACAAGTTCTTTTACAATAGAAGACGGTCTATCAACAACTTCACCTGCAGCTATCTTATTTATTGTTGCTTCATCAAGTAAAACAATACTTCCCATATACATTCTCCTTACTTAATATAATCTTTATTTTAACTTTTCTTTTAATTTATAAAGCACATCTAATGCTTCTTTTGGTGCAAGTTCATCTAGATTAGTTTTTTCTAATATTTTTGCTACTTCAGCAATTTTGTAATTAAACATATCTACTTGAATTTCTTCTGTTGTTATTTTCTTTTTTTTATCCCTTATAGTTTTTTTAGCTAAATCCACATCTTCAAGCTCTTTTAAAATTTCTTTTGCTCTATTTATAACTTGTGCTTTTACTCCTGCAAGTTTTGCAACATATATACCATAAGATTCATCTGCACCACCAGGAGTAATCTTTCTTAAAAATACAACATCATCACCTTTTTCAATAACATCTACTGAATAATTTTTTACACCCTCAATTTTTCCTTCAAGTTCTATTAGTTCATGATAATGTGTAGCAAACAATGTTTTAGCTCCAAGATTTTTCTGTGAGGCAACATATTCTGCTGTTGCCCATGCAATTGCAAGTCCATCATAAGTTGAAGTTCCTCTACCAATCTCATCAAGTATTATTAAGCTGTTACTAGTAGCATTTTCTAAAATATTTGCAAGTTCTTTCATTTCTACCATAAATGTAGATTCTCCCATAGCTAGATCATCTGATGCACCAATACGTGTAAATATTCTATCTACAATGGAAAGTTTGGCACTATCTGCCGGTACAAAGCTACCAATTTGTGCCATATACGAAGTAATTGCAACTTGCCTCATATATGTGGACTTACCAGCCATATTAGGTCCTGTAATTATTAAAAATCTATCATCTTCATTATTTAGTATAACATCATTTGGTATAAAGTTCCCTACACCTAATGCTTTTTCTACAACAGCATGTCTTCCATTTATAACTCTTATTTGACCATCATCTACAAATTCTGGTTTTACATATGAGTTAGACTCTGCAACATTTGCAAGAGAGCACAAAACATCAAGTGTTGATACTACATCAGCTGTTTTCTGAATACGAATAACTTGAGATGAAATAGTATTTCTAATATCACAAAATATCTTATATTCAAGTTCTATTAAATTATCTTTTGCCCCTAAAATATCTTGTTCCATATTTTTTAACTCTTCTGTTATATACCTTTCGGCTCCTGCAAGAGTTTGTTTTCTTATGTATCTATCCTCAGGTATTAAATTTTTATATGAGTTAGTTACTTCTATGTAATAACCAAAAATATGATTATATCCTACTTTTAGTTTTGGAATTTTTGTAAGTTCCCTCTCCTTTTGTTCTAGTTCCACTATCATATTTTGGCCATTTTGAGATATTTGTCTTAATCTATTTACCTCACTATTATATTCTGATTTTATTATGTTACCTTCCTTTATTGAAATTGGTGCATCTTCTATTATTGATTTTTCAAGTAAATCATAAATATCACTTAATTCATCTAAATCGTTATATAATTTATCAATATATGATGACCTGTCTTGATTTCTTTCAACTTCCTCAAGTAATATATTCTTAATATAAGGTAATTTTTTTAGAGAATTTTTAAGTGCTACAACTTCTCTTGCATTAGCAGAAAAGTTAACTACTTTTGATAGAAGCCTCTCCATATCATAAATAGTTTTTAGTGCTTCTGTTATCTCATCTCTTAACATATTGTCTTTAAAAAATACTTCTACACCATTTTGTCTTAGTAATATTTCATCTTTATTTATAAGTGGTGCTTCTAGCCATTTTCTTAGCTTTCTAGCTCCCATAGCAGTTGATGTTTTATCAAGTACCCATAAAAGACTTCCTCTTTTAGTTTTTTCTCTATTTGATTCTGTAATTTCTAAATTTTTCCTAGATGAACTATCAAGTTGCATATATTTTTCAATATTATAATAATTTATATTATTAATTTGATTTAGCACTTCTTTTTGCGTATCTTCAACATAATTCATTAGCATAGATGAACATTTTTTCTCTATATCTATTAACAAAATATCTTTTTTTTGCAACAGCTCTGTAAGTCTTTTATTTTCACTAGTATTACCATATTTTGAAATATATATATCCGGAAAGTTTTTAGAGATATCTGATATGTACATTTTAGAAATTTTTTCATCTAATATTACTATTTCTTTTGGCATTATTTTTGCTATTTCATTTAATAGCTTTGAATCTTTTTCATCTGATTTAATAGAAGATATATAAAACTCCCCTGTTGATATGTCACAATAACATATGGCATATATGTTATTTGAAAACATTATTGATGCTATATAATTATTTTTCTTCTCATCTAACATTGTTGCATCTGTTATAGTACCAGGAGTTATAATTTTTATTACATCTCTTTTTACAAGACCTTTAGCGTTTTTAGGGTCCTCCACTTGCTCACATATTGCAACTTTATAACCCTTTTCTACTAGTTTAGGAATATATGAATTAACTGCATGATATGGTATTCCACACATTGGTGCTCTCTCTTCTTCACCACAATCTTTTCCTGTTAGTGTAAGTTCTAGTTCACGACTGCATAATTTTGCTTGTTCATAAAACATCTCATAAAAGTCGCCTATTCTATAAAATAATATACAATCTTTATACTTATCCCTTATCTCCAAATACTGTTTTATCATCGGTGTAAGTGCCATAGCTTTTTCCCCCATTTAAACATCATCATTCAACGTAAATTATATCAAAAAAAGTCAAAAAAAGCAAAGAAAATAAACTTTTTATAAGTAAATTTTTGCAAAAAATATCGTCAAAATCTTAAAGCAGATTTTAACGATATAATAACATTATCCCCAAGGAATATCACTTGGTTTTGCCCTTTTATCATTTACAATTATATTATCTATTTTCCCACTATTAACATGTAGAACTCTATCACCTATTTTTGATATTCCTGGATTGTGTGTTACTATTATCATAGTTGTTTTTAATTTTTCATTTATTCTTACTAAGGTTTCCAAGACTTTCTTACCTGTTTTCTCGTCTAGAGCACCAGTTGGCTCATCAGCAAACATTATTTTAGGATTTTTCACTATTGCCCTTGCAATTGATACACGTTGCTGTTCACCACCAGATAATTCATGCATATATTTTTTTGTGTGGTTTTTAAGTCCAACAACATCTATTATTTTATTAATATGTTCTTTATCCCTATTTTTCCCAAGACTTGCTCCCACTAAAACATTCTCATATACATTTAAATTTTCAAGTAAATTATATGTTTGAAATATAAAACCCAAATTATCTTTTCTAAATTTAGTTATTTTAGCTTCACTATATTTTGCAATATCTTTTCCTTCAAAAATAATGCTTCCATCAGTTGGTCTATCAAGTCCTGAAAGTACATTTAACAATGTGGTCTTTCCAGCACCAGACGGTCCTAAAATAACTATTATCTCACCTGATTTAATATCTAGATTAACATTATCTAATGCTTTAACTACCTGATCACCGTATTTATATTTTTTAGATACATTTTCAAGTTTTAATACTGTTTTTGCCTCTTTCATATATACCACCTACTCCCTTTTTAGTGCAACTGAAAGTGGCACTTTATTTAATGACTTTCTTGAAATAAATATTGCTACATAATATCCTACTAATATTCCTACAAGACCAATCATAGCTTTTGATATTGAAAGTGAAATTGGGATAGTCATCTCCATATCTTTTGATATTACTCCCATAATATACTTTAAAATCCCTTCCATAGCAGGAATTGATAAAACATAGGCAATTACAATAAATGGAGTATATATATTTAAAACTATCTTACTTATTTCATTTGTTTTATATCCCATAACTTTCATAAGTGAAATTATTTTTTTATTTTCCTCAACTATAATATTTGCTATTACAAGCAATATAATAAGTGCAAGAACAGACGCAAAACAAATAACTATATAAATTGAACCATTATACACACTCATTTGACTTTCCATGTTTTCTCTTAATGTAGATATATTAAATATATTTGTTATAGTATCCGATTCTTCCTTATCTATATTTGACATTTTTAGATATTTACTATCACATGTGTATTTTGTATTATAAGAATACTTTCCTTCTATTTTTCCAGATATATAACTTCTTTTAACATATCCAATGTTTGCCATATAAGATGTATTAACTCCTACCACTTTAAATTTATATTCATTGCCTTTTGAATCATTTAAATAAATGTAGTCATCATTTTTTATGCCCAAAAGATCTGCTATTTTAGAAGATAAAATTATGTCATCATCATTTACTATTTTTGAATTTATTATCTCTTTTTTATCACTTATAAGCTCTATATAATGAGTAGTATTATCAATTCCTGTTATTGATATAGAATATTTATTTTCCTTTTTATCTTTTGGCTCATATACTTTACCGTCTTCACTATTCTCAAACTTACTTACTGTCATATCAACATTATATAGTAAGTCTTCACTAGCTGATGGCCCTTCTGATGTTTTTGCTTCTTGATACGACACCATAGAATTAAATTTTAGTCCCTCAAATGTACTATCTAGCATAGAACTAAATATATTCATTCCTATCAATGTGAGCACTATAAGCATTCCTGTACAAAATGAAGTTATAACTACTATTAAAAGTTTGCCAAGAGATCTTGAAGCAAGTGCAAGTTTAAATCTAGAATTGAAGTTTAGTTTTTTTGTTATAAAACCAATAAACCTGCTAAACCAATTTACTTTAAGGTTTGTTCCTTCTTTTAGAAGTTCAAGTGGTTTTTTCCTTAACATGAACAAAGCTACAATATACGATAATACAGTTAAAAATACCATTGGAACAATAGTCGTATTAATTAAATATTTGTAATTAAATTCAAATTTTCCTAAAGGTAAATTAAAATAACTTGCATATATAGTTGTAAGTCCTCCGTGAAGTGATATTCCAAGCAAATACCCAATTACTCCTCCAATAATGCTACCTATTATCGGATAAATAAGATAACTTACAGCAATTTTATATGATTTATACCCTAGAGATTTTAGTACACCAATCTGAAGTCTTTCATCTTCAATTTTCTTTTTGGTTATTACTAAAATTATAACTACTGAAATAGTTAGGAGCAAATATAGCATATAATCTGCAAAAAGTCTATTTGTTTGTATTTCAGATTTTAAAGAAAGCGTTCTCATAAGTCTTAGTGCTACTGTATAAGAAAGTGATATGCTGTCACTTTCCTTAAATATTTCTTGCAATTTTTCTATTTCAAATATTGCCTCTTTGTCATTAAATGCAGCAACATAAGAACTGCTCTTCATACCGGCAAATTCATTAAATGTATTTTTGTTTGTGTATATTATGCAATCTTTATCTTGTTCATAAATGGGCTTATTTATAGTCAAAAGTGGCATTATATGTTCAGGAGATGATATAAGTGAAACAATTTTATATTCTTTTTTACCGATTGTTAAAATATCTCCTACTTTTAGATTATTTGCCTTAGCAAATTTAGGAAGAATTGAAATTTCATTATCATTTCTTGGGAATTCTCCTTCTTCTAAATAAGGTATATTTATAGTTTCATTGCCTGTATATGGCATTATCTTATATATATATTCATCTTCTGTTAATATCTTTTCCTCTTGCCTTACATATTCAAATCCATACTTTTCCTTATCATTTTTTAATTTTTCTTCTACTTTTTTATCATTTATTCCATTATTATTAAATATAAAATTTATAGCTGTATGAATTTGATCTATATTGCCGGTATCAAGCCTCCCATAAAGACTTGCTATATAAGCCCTAACTACGCTCTTTTGTGCATCTGGTATATCTTTTAAATCATTTTGTAGTAAATCTATTACTTCACTTGCAGTGTAATCACTATAATAATTAATTTTAGGTTCAAAAGCAAAATCTTCTACATTTTGATCTCTTAGATATGAATAGTATTTATCCTCTAGTCTGTCTACTGCTGTATTCATTGCAGTATAAATTCCAGCAGATAACATTATGCAAAATATTATACCTATCATTTGGACTTTTCTTTTTTTTAGTCCTTTCAAAGCATTTAAAAATAATAATCCCATATTTTACGCCCACCCTATACTTTCTGCATCTAATACATTATTGTTATAAATAGTTTCAACAATCACACCACTATTTAATTTGATAGTTGTATTTGCCATATTAGATATGCTTGGATTATGTGTAACTATTATTATAGTTGTTCCATATTTTTTATTTATCTCTTGTAATAATTTTAAAGTTTGTTTTCCTGTTTTTTCGTCTAGTGCACCAGTTGGCTCATCACAAAATAAAACCTTTGGATTTTTAACGACAGCTCTTGCAATAGCCACACGCTGCATTTGTCCACCTGAAAGCTGACATGGAAATTTATCTTTCATCTCGTATAAGCCTACCACTTTTAATATATCATCTATATCTAAATTGTCATTTGATAAATGCCCCCCAAATTCTATATTTTCATAAACCGTTAGGTTGGGAACTAGATTGTATGACTGAAAAATAAATCCTAAATTATCCCTACGATAAGATATCATATTATCCCCAGATAGTTTTGAAATATCGCATGAATCATTAAACTTTATGGTACCTGATGTTACATTATCTATCCCTGAGAGAATATTAAGTAATGTTGATTTACCACTTCCAGATGGTCCAAGTATTACTAAAATTTCACCTTTCTTTATATTAAATGTCACTTTATTTAGTGCATGTGTAATCCCTGAAAAATTCTTATATGTTTTAGAAACATTATTTAATAAGTATATATTTTCATTCTCTGATAAATTAGATTTTTTACTATTCATTTTACCTCCTAAAAACTCTATTTATACATGATAGTATTATATCATATCTATTATCAAATATATATATATTATATGGTAAAATAGATTAAAAATAAAAAGACCTATAAAATAGATAAGCAAAATCTATTTTATAGGTTATACTATTTATATGTTAAATACCTTTATAATAACATTCATATAAGTAAATTTAATCCCTGCTGCATCATTATTATCATCTATTGCAGTTCTTAATTGTAAGTTTGTTTCACCAATAATGTCAACAACATTTGTCTCAGAAAAATCCATATCAGGAGTATCACCTTTATTGAGTTCAAAAATCATATCGCTAACGACTTCATTTTTTGTTGCATCATATAAGCAGAAATTTGCACCAGTATCTTTTGTTACACCAGATATTCTCCCACAAAGCGTAATTTCACAAATGTTAGTAGATTTTATAGTAATATTATTATCATCACTTATTGAAACCCATCTATTTCCAATTCCTGGAATTACTCTTGTATTATAGATTTTGGCAGTTCCTGATGTCTGTGTATCACCAAAGCTTGCAAAAGCTATTGCACTATATGAGGTAGGTCCCATAGTTCCAGTTGGTCCTTGTGGACCTTCTGGACCTTGTGGACCAACATCACCTTTTTCGCCTTGTTCCCCTTTTTCTCCTTGCGGACCGGCTGGCCCCGTTTCACCTTTCGGAATTATGAAGTCTAGTATATGATTTGATCCTACACCAGCATCCGTAACTTTCGCCTCTTCTTCTGGTTCACCCGTTATAGTATTTCTTATTATAATAGTATCAGCTGTTCCTGCGGGGCCAGTAGCCCCAGCAGGTCCTGTTTTGCCTTGAATTCCTTGAGCTCCAGCAGGTCCAGTAGCTCCTTTTTTTCCTTTATTTCCTTGTGGTCCAGTTGGTCCAATAGGCCCAGTTGCACCAGTTACATATATTATTCTGTTATAGCAATAATTATATTTTTCGTTATCCATACAGTAACCCCTTTCTTAATTAAAGTGTATTCATACATTATTATATGATATTTAATAAAAAAGGGTTACGAATAAATTAATTTAACATATATTATTTATATATAAAATATTATTTAATCCTAATCTTTATCATTATTATATATTTTTATATCTATGTCTTTTTCTTTCTCATTTTCTATTTTATTATATATTTCTATTTGATTTTCTTCCTGATTTTTTATGTCCTCTTTATTTTTATCGTTATCTTCCGGCTTTTCTAGTTCTTCTTGCCTCTTTTTTTCTTCTTCTTGCTTTTTTAGTTCTTCTTGCTTTTTATAATAATTTTTCCAAGGATTATTGTCTGCAGGATCTGTTGGATCATAATTTCTACATTCTTCATTTTGTGAGATTTTTATCGCATAAGGTTTACCAAGTGGACCAGGATTTGAGTCAGAATAAAATTCAACTATTGTTCCTCTTTCTATATTGTCAAATATCCACTTTGCATCGGAAATTTGTAGACGAACGCATCCCATAGAAGCTACACTTCCAAGTTTGTCATATTCCCACCACTCTAATGTACCATTATCTCCCCAAGCAGTATATGGTACAGAATGAAATAAAATATCTCCTGTTATTTGTGTGACATAATGGCCAAAAACATTTCCAAAAAGACCAAGCCATTCCCATCTTCCGCCAATTATATATCTACCAGATTTTGGTGTATATGTTCCTATTGAGCATACCATAGCCTTTAATGGTTCATACTCTCCACTTTCATTGTTTTTGTAAATAGTAACAACATTAGCTTGAATATTTACCTTTATATAGAATTTTTTATTATTAATGATTTTTGTATTTTTTTGTTCTTGCTGTTTAGGTTGTTCTTCTATATTTTCGTTTGTTATTTCTTCCTTTACTTCTTGGAGCTGCTCAATACTTGTAATATCGTCACTCTCTTCTTCAATTTGTTTTGGTTTTTCATCTTTTTTATTTTCTACCTCATCTTGATATATATCAACATTACTCATTGTTTGAACTACCTTATTCTTATTTATTAGTATAAAGATAGATGATATTAATAATATCACTAAAAACAATACGGCTACAAATAAGTCAATTCTTTTCTTATATTTTACAAAAACTTTCATTTTTACACACACTTTCTAAAACTTTTACTATTCTATTATATTTTTTTATAATAAGTTCTTTTTAAACTTCATCTATTTAGTTATTATTTTCACTACAAATTATAGCATAACTCTCTTTCATAGGTAATCTTATTAATAAAGTTTTCTCTAATATATTTAGAGAAAAATAGACATAAAAAAGAAGCATATTAAGCTTCTTTTTATTACATACTTCTTTGATTATTTCTTGCTTTTTTAGCATCTCTACAAGATTTGCATCTTACAGGTTCATTTTCAAAACCTTTTTGTTTGAAAAATTCTTGCTCACCAGCAGTGAAAACAAATTCAGAACCACAATCTTTACATACTATAGTCTTATCTTCCATGATTTACCTCCTTTATAATTGGTTAAATAATTTATTAAAAAACATCTTTAAACTTTATTGTTATAAAGGAGATTTATATAATTAATTAACTAATAATATTATATCATATTTATATTTTTTTTCAAGTAAATTTTCATATATATCCTAGATTTACCATAATAATTGACAAACTTATTGCAACAAAATCTGCTATAAGTCCCGCTATTAAAACTCCTCTTAGTTTTTTTATTTTAACTGCCCCAAATAAAATCGTAATACAATAAATTGTAGTCTCAGTTCCACCCATTATTATAGATGCAATTTTACCAGATATTGAATCAACACCATATTTTGAAAATATGTCCATTACAAGTGACATTGAAGCTCCTCCTGAAAGTGGTCTTAATATACAAAGTGGTACTATCTCTTTAGGTATTCCAATTTTTTCTAGTATAGGAGTTATAGGGGTTATTATAACATCCATTGCACCTGAATTTCTTAAAAGATCTATTGCAATTAATATTGATAAAATATATGGAAATATATTAAAAACCAATTTTAATCCTTTTTTTATGCCTTCTATAAATAAATTAAAAACATCTTTTTTCTCTTTTACACCAATTAGTATAATTAAAAATATCATAATTGGCACTATGCACATCGTTATATAATTAAACATCGCTACACCATTTTCTTATTTAAAATTTTTATACTAATAATACCTGTAATTAAACTTGCAAAGGTTACAATAATAACTGGTACTAAGATAGCACCTGGATTTTCAGAACCATACATTGCTCTAAGTCCTATCATGCCAGTTGGAATTAATTGTAATGATGCTGTATTTAATAAAACAAATATCGCCATATTATCACTTGGTTTTTCTTTACAGGTATTGTCTTTTTGCATTTCTTCCATAGCCTTTATCCCATTTATTGTTGCTGCATTTCCTATTCCTATCATATTTGATACCATGTTAAGGCTTATATATTTTTTTGCAGCATCACTTAATTCATTTTTATTAAATAGTTTCAAAAATAACTTAGACATTTTTGTAGAAACTTTTTCGATAGTAGAAGTTTTTTCTAAAACATTAAATATTCCACTCCAAAAGCACATCATACCGCATAATTCTAAAACATTTTGCACCGCTGTTTTAGAAGTATTTGCAATATCTGAGACAAAGTTCCCAGATACGCCTAAAACTATATAAAATATTATACTTATTATTATCATACCACACCAAATTTTAGACAAAAAAATCACCTAATAAATAATATTTTTATTAGGTAATTTTATTACAATGATATTAATAAAAAATTGGTGTTCCTGGTGCGAATCGAACGCACGACCAACAACTTAGGAGGTTGCTGCTCTATCCACTGAGCTACAGAAACATTAATACATATTATTATATCACAAATATAAAAAAAAACAAGGTTAATTTTAACCTTGTTCAGCTTTAATAATAGCTCTACTTATTTCATCCTTTGTCATAGTCTTTTTTATTAATATTCTTTTGCCTAGATATTTAAAGCAGATATTGTCAATACTACTTTCAATATTTTTTCCAGTAATAAGCTTTACAATTCTATCACTTTCATTAAATAAAGTTAACATTATAATTGCCATTGTTGAAGGTGGATAGTACCCCATACTAACTATTATAGCTTTTAATTCTTTACTATATGCTGTAACTATGGCTGATAAACCATCAAAACTAACTATAACACTCTTATTTTTTTCAAGTGAAAGTTTTACCATCAAAATTCCTCCTTAAAAATAATAATTATTATTTTTTATATTACTATTTAATTAATGTTATATCACTTTTTCCTCTCAAAATCAATTGTTTTAAACATAAAAAAGAGATTTCAATAATTAAAATCTCTTCTTTATATTAAGCCTACTTCAAACTAATTTCTATTGTATTTTTCTCTTCTATTTTCCTCTCTAATGCACCAACGCTCAATTTCTTTTTTATTGTTGCATTTAGGACAAATACTATATCTTATCCCATAAGTAACATCTGCTATTTCATCACTATCAAATTCACTCACACCAAAGCATATAGTTTCTCCTAACACTTTTTTAGTCTCAACTAAAAAGTAAATGCATCTGATTTTGAATATTTTCCACACTTATCGCATTTTGTGTACCCTTTTGTGGTTTTGACATTAAACTCAGTAAATAACTCTTCAATCCACAATAGTTTCATTTTTTGCAAAGTTTTTTCTTGCTGTTCAAGCGGCAAACCTCTCAGTCTAGATTTAACAAAATCTTTAAATTCCTGTTTATTCATAAATAGTCCTCCTTAAAAGTTTTATAAGAGCTATATTAAAATTAGGCTAATTATATCACTTTAACGATTGTATTGTCAACAAAATTTTACTCCATTTTTCATTTTATAATTAAAACAAGAAGATATTTAAAAAATAAAAAGGACAATTTATAAAAATTGTCCTATATATTACCTTCCCTTAATTTCTCTGCTCTATCTTCTGCAATTAAAGCATCAATCATCTCTTCAATATTACCATTCATAAAACTTTCTAACTGGTATATAGTATAATTAATTCTATGATCTGTAACTCTACTTTGTGGATAATTATATGTTCTTATTTTTTCACTTCTATCTCCTGTTCCAACCTGCAATTTTCTTGTAGACGAAACTTTTGATTCTTGTTCTTCTCGAGCTTTTTCATATAATTTAGATCTTAACATCTTCATCGCAGTTTCTCTATTTTGAAGCTGAGATCTTTCAGTTTGACAAGCAACAACTATTCCTGTTGGAATATGTGTAAGTCTTACAGCGGATGAAGTTTTATTAACATGTTGTCCACCTGCACCACTAGCACGGTACACATCCATTTGAATATCGTCTGGTTTAATTTCTATTTCAACATCTTCAACTTCTGGTAAAACTGCAACTGTAACAGTTGAAGTATGTATTCTTCCACTTGCCTCTGTCTCTGGAACACGTTGTACACGATGAACACCACTTTCAAACTTTAATCTACTATATGCTCCTTTTCCTTTTATCATGAAAGATACTTCTTTAATTCCACCAATTTCAGTTTCATTTATATCAATTACTTCTACTTGCCAGTGTTTTAAATCAGCATACATTGTATACATTCTATATAGATTATATGCAAACAATGCTGCTTCTTCTCCACCAGCACCACCACGAATTTCAATTATAACATTACCATCATCATTAGTATCTTTAGGTAATAATAATATTTTTAGTTCTTCTTCCATAGAAGCAAGTTTTTCTTTACATGAATAATATTCTTCTGATGCCATATCTTTCATATCCGGATCATTTAAAAGTTCTTCAGCTTCGTCCATATTAGCCTTTATTTGCTTATATTCTGTATATTTTTCTGCCACATCTGTCATTTGTGAACGTTCTTTCATAAGTTTTTTCCATGTGTTTTGATCAGATATAACATCAGGGTCAGATATTTTTTCTGTCAATTCATTATACTTTTTTAATAATTCTTCTAATTTATCAAACATAAATATTCTCCAATCGTATAAATAACAGTATTATTTTACCACATTTTGCCTACTTTTACAATACGGCATTAATATTTATCAAATTAAATAACTAAAATTTATCTATAAAATTATATTTTACTAATATCATACATAATACAAAAAGTACATAGAATTTGCACAATGTAATTTCTTAGATATTTTAAGTATATATATTTCATACTGACCACAAAACAATACTACTTTTTAAATTAACCCCTTTACTAGCTTTACTAATAAAAGGGGTTAATTTTTATTCGTCATCTTGAACAGTCAAAGATTTTGCCTGTTCTTCATCTTGCTCAATTTCTCCATCTTCTAAAATCTTAATTTGAGCTTCTAACATAGATTTTACTCTAACTTTATAGATTTGCATTTGCTTTTTCTTCTCAGTTAAAAGTAATTCTTGTTTTAAAACTTGTTTTTCTATATCTTTTACAGAATCTTTAGCAACTATTGCAGCATTTGATTTTATTTCTTCGGCCTCTTTTAAAGCTTGTTCATGTATTTTTTGAGCTTCTTCTCTTGCACCACTCAAAATACCATCTGCTTCTTCTTGTGCATTTGTTATTGTGGTATTAATTCCTTCTTCTAAACTTTTATAATAAGCCACTTTATTCTCAAGTTTAGTTATTTTTTCTTTAAGTTCACTATTTTCAAGTGATAACATATCGCTTCCAGCTGAAAAATCAGCTTTTGGAGTATGTCTTATGTCAGATTTTTCTTCATTTGCTCTTTTATATAACTCTTCATAATCTTCTATAATTTTCTCTAAAAATTCCTCTACATCATCAATGTCATATCCGCCTATCTTTGCTTTTTTAAATACTTTATTTTCAATATCTACTGGTGTTAACATATATAAATCCCCCCATTAACAAAAAATAGGCCACTAATCTGGCCTACTTATTTTTTTACTTTAGCCAAGAAAAAGATAATTTTTGTTGTTTATATTCATCCTTTTTAGTATCATCTTGTATTTCTACATTTCTTGGTGTCATAAGGTATATCAAATTAGATACCCTTTGAATTGTACCATCGATCATAAAAGCTGCACCACTCAAAAAATCAAGTATTCTTCTTGCTTCTTCTTTACTAACATTTTCAAGATTAATAATAACAGATTTCTTATCTTTTAAATATTCACCAATTTCTTCAACTGATTCATAACAAGAAGGCTCTGTTATAACCATTTTTGAAGAAGATACTGCTGTTTCCATTGGTATAACTTTTGTTTGCATACTTCTTAATTGAGAATAATCTCTTTCTTGTTTATTAAATATTCCTCTTGCGTTTCTTCTAGGAGTTTCTTCTATTTCCTCTTCTTCTTCGGTATCTTCTGCCCCCTCGTATTCGTTATATTCATCTTCATCATAATCATTATTTCCACCAATTAGCTTTTTCATAAAATTGCTTATTACTGCACTCATATATTACCCCCATAAATTATATATTTACACTTTAATTATGCTATAAAATCTAACATATGTCAAGCATTTTATAGAAATTAAAAGTTTTTTAATCCAATTGTAACAAATATTACAAATATCTAAGCGACATTCCATTAAAATACTGTAGGGCATCCACACATACCTTGTTTTTACGGATTTCAAAGTGTAAATGTGGTCCAGTAGAATTTCCTGTACTTCCTACATAAGCTATAACTTGACCACGGCTGACTGTTTGTCCTTGCGTAACTGCAAGTGCACTAGCATGTCCATATACAGTTATATACGAATTTCCATCCTTTGCACTAACCCCATGGTCTATCATTACACAGTTACCATATCCACCATAATACCTTGCAATAAACACCTTTCCACTTTCAGCTGCAACTATTGGTTTGCCACTAACTGCTGTACCTGCTATATCAGTTCCTGTATGTCTTACACTAGATCCTGTATTCCATGGATCATAATACCCCATTCTTGCAGTTATTAAATTATAACCCGGAAGTGGCCATTCAAATTGTCCACTAAATGTTTGTGTACTTGAATTATGCCTTGCAATCTCAGCATCAAGTTCTTTTTGAGTATCTGAAAGCTGTTTTTTTAATGCAGCCTGTGTTAGTTCAATATTTTTCTTATCTTGTGTTAGCTGCGTATTTTTCGCTTCTTTTGCAGATATAGCATCATCTAGTGTAGTTTTTGATTTAGCAATATCATATGTTAATTGCTCAAGTTGCAATTTTTGTACTTCTATATCTTTCTTTACATAATCAATATACTCTTTTTGACTTTGGATATTTGTTAGTAAATTTTTATCATACTCTAATATACTAGTATAAACATTCATTTTGGCAAAAAAATCAGTAATTCCCTTAGAGTTAAATAGTATATCCCAAAATGTTGGTATACCATTTTCATATATTACCCTAATTCTTGTTTTGTATATATCATTTGCATTCGAATATGATTGAGATGATTTTTGCAAGGCTTCCTCATAAGTAGATATTTTTTTATTTACTTCATCTGCTTTACTTTGTAAGTTAGTTAGTTCTAATGTATATTTTGTAACTTTTTCATCTAGATCCATTATATCATATAAATTTTCTTGAATTTCTTTTTCAACACCTGTAAGTTTATCTGCTGCTGCTTTTTGCTTTGCTTTAATTTCATTTATTTGAGTATAATAATCATCTATTGTAGTAGCATTTACACTAGTAATAAAAAATGTAACTAGAGTTATCCCTAATACCTTAATTAGTCTTATTTTATTCATAACTTTATACCCTACACTTTCAAATATTTTTTTATAGAAATACTACTTCCAAACACACCAATAAATATGCCTAGTGCGAAAAATAGTATTAACACTTGATACCATAGACTTGAATATGGAAGTATTCCAAATGATCCAAGTGCAGCATTTAGCTCTGGTACTCTTGCATATAAAACAATATATGCAATTGAAAGTAATATAAAAGATGTTATTGCAGAAACTATTCCCATAAGTGCACCTTCTACTACAAAAGGTGTCTTTATGAATTTATTTGTAGCACCCATATAACGCATAATAAATATTTCACGTTTGTTAGAATATACTGCAAGTTTAATAGTATTAGAAATTATAAATATACTTACAACAAGTAGAACTGCTCCAACTCCTAGTAAAAAAACATTTGCTATTTTAGATATTGCAACGACAGCCTCAATAGTAGACTCATCATATCTTACTTTATATATTCCGTCAATTTTTTCTACTTCTTCTTTTACAGTAGAACTATTTGAAATATCTAAAAATTTTATTACAAGAGAACGTGGAAATATATCTACATTTTCAAGTCCTGATAAAAAGTAATCATAATCTTTAAATACCTCTTTAGCATTTTCAAATCCCATTTCTTTAGTAATATACTTTACTTCTTTTACGCCACTAATATTTTTTACTTTATCAGTAATATATTCTACATCTGACTCTGTGGCACTATCTTCAATAAAAGCTTGAAGACCTTGTTCTTCTCTTACTGTCTTCACATTTACATTTACATTTTGAAATAAAAGTAGAAATATTCCTATTATAATCATCGTAGCACATATTACAAGTATAGTAGAAAAAGTCTTTGATCCATGTTTTCTTAAATTTATATATCCCTCTTTTATTAAATACCCATTTGTTGACATATTAGTAAGCACCTCCTTGTTCATCTTTTACAATCTTTCCATGATCTAAGGCGATTACTCTTTTTCCAAGTTTGTCTACTATATCTTTTGCATGAGTAACTACTAACACAGTTGTTCCCCTACTATTAATTTCAATAAGTGAATTAAATATTTCCTCAGCAGTTACTGGATCTAGATTTCCAGTTGGTTCGTCTGCAATTATTATTGGTGGTTTTGTTGCAAGTGCACGTGCAAGTGCTACACGTTGCTGCTCACCACCAGATAATTGGTTTGGATAAAAGTTTTCTTTACCTGAAAGTCCTACTAGTTCCAATACTGACTTCATTTGAGTTGTTATCTCCCTTTCTGAAGCTTCAATAACTCTTAGGGCAAACTCTATATTTTCAGCAACAGTTCTATCATATAGAAGTCTGAAATCCTGAAATACGAATCCGACTTTTCTTCTTAAGAATGGAACATCTTTTGGTTTTACTTTTAATACATCAATTCCATCTATCATTATTCTTCCAATAGTTGGAGTTTCTTCTTTTATCATAAGTTTCAAAAATGTCGATTTACCAGAACCAGACGGACCAACTAAAAATACAAATTCTCCTTTTTTTATATTAACATTTACATCATCTAAAGCCGTTATATTATGATCATATTTTTTTGTAACATTACTAAATTCTATCATATATTTCCTTTCCTTTTGTTTATTATTTTAACAAAATGTTACTTTTGCATAGCTGTAAGCACTTTTCTAATTATTGTTTCTACATCACTACCATTTATATCTAAACTATTTATAACCTCATTTATTTGTTTTTGACTATATCCTAAAACTTGAAGTGCAGTTATTGCTTCATTTAGTGCATTATTATCCACATTTTCCACTAATTTACTTTCACTTGACTGTTCTAATTGTTCTTTTACTATCTTATCTTTTAGCTCAAATATAATTTTTTGTGCCATTTTAGGACCAACTCCAGGTATAGATTTTAAAATTGACACATTTTCTTTAGCTATCGCTATACATATATCCTCAGAATTTAAACTACCAATAATGCCTATTGCTACTTTTGGTCCAACACCGCTTACTAAAATTAATTTTTTGAAAAGTTCCAAGTTTTTCTTATCCAAGAATCCATATAGTTTCATATCATCTTCTTTAACTTGTAAATATGTATATAGTTTTATATTATCTCCCACAGATAAACTACTTAAATCATTTTCGCAAACATTTATTTCATAACCTATAGAATTTACCTCAAGAGATATTTTTCCTTGTAAAATATCTTCAACTTCTCCTTTAAAAAATGAATACATTATTTTTTCTCCTTTTTTATAAAGTATCTTTTTTTAATTATTTCCTTATTTAATATATAACACTTTTTTTGGACACTTACTGTATAACTTTCAAGTAGTGCTATATTTGTAATAATAAGTCCAATTATAGCTAGTATATATACAATCAAATCTATATAAAAATCCATAGTATCACCTATTTATATTATATAAATCTGGTGATTTATAGTTACTATATTTTAGCCCCAAATATATCATCTTCTGTGTAATTTTTTGCATCAAGTCCTAATCTTTTTTTCATAAATTCTGTTGCATAAAGAACTAATAAAAATCCCACAAGTCCTATAATTATTGCTGTATAATTATCTCCCACTCTATCAATAATATATCCAGAAATAAAGAGCATAACAGCTTTTCCAATAGCTTCAAAAATATAAAATACTGAATATATCTTACTTCTTATACTAGATGTAGTAAAATTAGTTAAATATTTCTTAACTGATATTCTATAAGTACCTTGTAGTAAATTTTGTAATACTAATATTATTATAACCGAATATATTAAAAACTTACTTACACTAAATACATTCATAAATAGCCCAAGAAAGACAAGAAGTAGTGTTACCATAAATCCTATTATAGTAAGTGTTTTTCTTTTTGTAAATTTTTCTATTCTATATTGCATGCTAGATCCAAGTCCCATGCAAAATGTTAAGAGTGCAAATATTAAAGAATATTTTTCTGCACCTACTCCTAGATTTACTACTGAGCTTTTTTGTAAAGTTTTTGCAACCTCTATTACTCCTGTAACAATAAACACATACAAAAATATTGATATAACCCTTCTACTTTTTAAAACAAGCTTCATTCCATTTAAATATTCTTTTATTCCTTGTTTATCTTCAGCCCTACTTATTGGCATATCAGTAAATTTTGTAGAAAGAACAAGTGATATGATAAGAGATGTAAGCGTTAAAATTATTGGTAAATAATTATTAAATGTAAATAAATATCCTACAAAACAAGAAGTCAATGCCTCTATATAGAAGAATTTAGAAACGGACTTCCCTTCTATTTTGCCAAATTCCCTTTCTCTCCCATTCCTTTTTAAACTGGAATATAGAAGAGGCGATTCTGAAACATTTTTTAAGCAAAAGCCAACTGCACAGAAAAATTCTGCAATAATAAAAAATTTTAATGATGGACTAAAAATGTACATTATGCAGTGAATTATTAAAAATACATTTCCCAAAATCATGCTTTTTTTAAGTCCAATAAATTCAACTAAATAATTACATGGTATTTGCATTATTCCTGAAAATACTGCATAAAACGCCGATATATGCATTACATCTCCGACATTTAAGCCTTTGGTTTGAGTTTGGAATAAAAACACTATAACAGTGTAAAATAAGTAATCATATGCAAATACTCTGTAAAGTCCAAATAATCTTTCGTTTTTATTCATATACTACCTCATTTAAGATTATATATGAAAAATCAACATTTTGCAACATTAAATTTAATTTTTTGTAATACGAATAAAATAAAAAATATATACATCAACAAATGCATTTTTTGATGTAAGTAATAAAAAAAATTACATATAGAAAATTTACTATATGCAATCTTATTACTTTATTTTGCAACAACTGTTGCATTTTCTGCTCCCCATGGACTACCTGTTGCAGTACCTGAATATACTATTGTTTCTAAGTTTGAACATAGGCTAAATGCACCACTTCTTATTTCTTTTACTCCTTCTGGAATTGTTATGCTAGTTATTAAACTTAAATTTCCAAATGC
>CAKPJL010000009.1 GCA_934162655.1 uncultured Clostridia bacterium
TGACTAAACTTATCACATAAGAAATTTGTTATTATTCCGTTTGTCATATTAATTTCTAGCACACTATCTGTTTTTGAAAAATCATACCACTCAATAATATTTCTATTGCATTCTGTAATACAGTTAAAAGTATCATTTGAAATATCTGAATTGCAATTTTGTTCATAGTTAAAACTATCACAATTTGATATTATACTTTTCGACTCATCATTTAAATTTTTAATATCAACATCTTTTTCATAAAAGTTTAAGTTTAATTTCATAATTACCACCTAAGAATTACTTACTTTTTCTATATCTATCTTAGAATCTACTTTTAAAACTCCAACAACATCTTTATTTGAAAGAATCTCAACAAGCAGTGCATCATACTTTCTATTTAATACCTCTAATTCACCTTTTTGGTTAAACTTCGTACAACTAAATGACAAAGTATATTTATTTGGAGCTACATTTAAAACTTGCCTAAATGATACTATTGCTATATCATCTTTTTTAAATTCTCCCGTAAGTGTATTTTCAATTAGTGTATTGGTTCCACATATATCATTTCCTTTGAAATCTTTTAGGGTCATGGTAAATATAGGATTTTTTACATCTTTTTTAAATTTTATTTTAGATTTTAAAACTACAACTTTATCGTTGTCCACTACATTTTTAGGTTTACCGTCTTCATCAAATATTCCATAGTCTATTACTTCTGCTTCACCATTACCATAATCTATTACATTTGGATTTTGCGTAAAAAGTGATTTCCAAGTTCCATTAACACTTTCATCTTCTATTCCTATTTTAATTTCTTCTTTTATTTTTTCTTGTCTTTTATTCTCTTCAGGTGATATTCCAACAATCATTTTTTTGTATAGTTCCACACCATCTTTTACATCACCATCAAATATCTTTTTACCTTCTTTTAATATAATAGTTCTTGTACAATTTCTTAGTACCTCTCCTATTCCATGTGTTACAAACAAAATAGTCTTTCCTCTATTTTTAAATTCTTCAAACTTTTTAAAGCACTTTAACTGAAAAGCCATATCACCAACAGATAATACTTCATCTACAATTAAAATATCCGGATCTACATTAATAGCACATGCAAAGGCAAGACGGGCAAACATACCAGAAGAATATGTTTTTACAGGTTGATATAGATGATCCCCTATATCTGCAAAATCTATTATTTCTTGTTTTTTCTCCTCTATTTGTTCATTTGTAAGCCCCATTACTTGTCCATGCTGATAAATGTTTTCAACTCCTGTAAGTTCCATATTAAACGCAGTTCCTAACTCTAAAAGAGAACTAATCTTTCCTTTTACATTAACTATACCAGAAGTCTGTGTTACAACACCTGTTATAATTTTTAGAAGAGTAGACTTACCTGCACCATTTTTACCAAGTATTCCTAAAACTTCACCTTTTTTTACTTCTAAATTCAAATCATCCATTGCCTTAAAAGTTGAATGCTTATGCACAAATGGAAAAACTGTTTCAATAAGCCTGTCCTTTTTTCTTGCATACATTTTATATTCTTTATTTAAATTTTTTATTTCAATTATATTCTCATCTGGATTTTGATTTTTGCTCATTAAAATTAACTCACCTTTTTCTTCTTAAATATATTTTTCAAAAAATAACCAAATTTTGCTATAAATGGAATATTAAATATTATAAAGTATAATAATTTATAAGTAATTTTTTCTTTTTTATAAAGTCTTCTATATGTACTTATGCCGTATAGATTTATTACATTTTTTTCTTTTATTTTATTAAAATATTTAATTCCATCATATATTATCTCTCTTTTATCGCTACTAAAAATACTAATATTTTTGCTATAAAAGTTTAATAAATTTAGTTTTACATCTATTAAGTGATTTCTTACTTCCTCAAATGATTTTAAGTTGTCTGTATACCTTTTTATTCCTACCTCATTATTTCCATGTTGTCTGTAAAGTATTGTAGGAATGTCAATATAACTAACCTTACCTTTTAGACAAACTAGTAAAGGTAAAATATGGTCGTGTAGTATATTTTTAAAATCACATTTTATACTTAAATATTCCTCAATCCATTTTGATTTAGAAAGTATTGTACATCCAGTAACTGTATTATATAAGAAAACTAGATCTTCACTTCCAACACAGCTTTTTATCTTTTTCTTATATTTTTTTAGTGCATTAAATGAACTATTAATAACATTTAAATTTTCATCTACCACACATAAATCAGTAAATACTAAATCTGAATTTGTCCTTTTTAGTTCATTAAATGTAATTTCTATTTTATTTTCAAGCCATACATCATCTTGATCTGCAAACATAAAGTACCTACTCTTTACTAATTTTAATAACTTTTCAAAGTTTTTCTTTGCACCAATATTTATTTTATTTAAAATCAGTTTAATTCTTTTATCTTTTTTTTCATATTCTTTTAGGATCTTAACAGTATCATCGTTTGAAGCATCATCACAAATAAAAAGATTAAAATTGCTATATGTCTGTGTAAGAATAGAATCAATTTGCTCTTTAATGTATTTTTCACCATTATATGTTGCCATCAAAATGTCAATTTTTTCTTGCATAACACTTCTCCTTATAAAACATCTGCAAAATCCTTTTTATTCCTTTTAAATACAGAATTTCCCCATAAATATATAAGTATCGTTATACACCAAAATACAACTGTATATACGCCATTTCCTTCAAACATAATATTAAAATCACCAGTAAAAGCTTGTCTAAATCCTGTTACTAAATAAGAAAAAGGCATACATTTTACCACCTTAAGCAATACATTATAATTTTCAAGCATATTTATATTCCACATAATTGGTGTAAACCAAAACATAAGTTGCATAAATATACTAAATAGTTGACCAAAATCTGGAACAAGTGCAGTAATAGCAGATGTAAATCTAGTAAATGCTATTATTAGTATATAAGCTGCAATTACATAGTATAGACAAATTAGCAAATTTGGTAAATATCCAAATATTGTAGAGACTATTACAGAAATTAAAATCAAAAACATTCCAACAATACTTGAAGAGGTTAAAGATATCACTGGTATAACATCAATAGGAAATACAACTTTTTTAACCAAATAACTATACGTTCTAATCGAATTTGTAGCATTATTTATTGCATCATTTGTAAACATCCACATAGCCATTCCCGGAAGATACCATACTATAAAAGGATAATCTCCTGCACTATTAGATTTTAATATAAATTGAAATACGATAACATATGTCATCATAAATACAAAGGGTTGAGCAAATCCCCAAAGTGCACCAAAGCTAGTACCTGCAAATCTATTTTTAAAATCATTTCTTCCTAACTGGAAAATAAGCTTTCTATTTTTAAATATTGTCTTTATAAAGTCCATTTTTTCTCCTTAAAATTAATAAACAAATTATATCATTTTATATTAAATAATTCAACCCAGTCAATATATTTTAAGCAAAATATCGCCATCTTTTGCTATATAATTTTTACTACCTATCTTTTTTATCCACTCTCTAGTTTCTATGGTTTTCCAAGGCCCAGAATCATATCCATTTCCATTATCATTTTCATATAACCACTTAGGTGTTGGCCATAAACAATTTTTAGGATTTGCTATTATATAAAAATTTTCATCAACACCATTTTGTCCATGATGTGCCATTTGAATATAATCTATATTACTTACTTCATCTTTATATCTTAAAAGTAATTTTTCTTCACTTTGAATACCTGTATCACCTAAAAAAAGTATTGTAGTATTAAGTGATGTTGTCATTTTTATCACTAAGCTTTGATTATTTCCAAAGTTTTGTTCTATTTCTGCATTAGAAGTTCCTAAAATTTTTATACTTATATTATCAATATTTATTACTTGACCAATGGACACCCTTTCTTTTCTATCCTCTGGAACTTTTCCATTTAAACTTAAAACAAGTTTTTTATATTTTTCTTCTCTTTCTTTTTCGTACTTTTCAACATCAGATATATCACTTAAATCTGAATAAATTTTATTTATATTAACATTTGTTTCATCTAAAATATAATTTATAGCACCTGTATGGTCATGATGATAATGTGTTAAAAACCATGCTTCAACTGTACCGCCATAACTATTAATATAGCTTTTTAGTTTTTTTCCATCTTCGTAATTGCCGCCATCAACAACTATTACCTTTCCTTTATTAGTAACTAAAATATATCCCATCATTCTATCATTTGTAGTAGTTGAAAGCTGTATTAAAGTAATTGCATTTAATTGTCTGTAAACAAAAATAGATATTAAACTAAAACTAATAATTATAATACATAAAATTATTAATATTTTTTTATTCTTACTTTTCATATTATCACCCAAAAATAAAATACTTATAAAAAATTATATCATTAAAACAATATATAAACAAGAAAAAGAGGAACATATTCCTCTTTTACAACTTATTTTTCTAAATAATCTTTATGTGCTATATACCAATCAATTGTTTTTACAATTCCATCTTTAAACATAGTATGAGGTTCCCAGCCAAATTCTTCTCTTAATTTCGTCGGATCAATTGCATATCTAAAGTCATGTCCCTTTCTATCTTCAACATGTTCAATTAAGTCATAGCTTTTTCCCATTCTATCTAAAATTAATTTTACTATATCAATATTTCTTTTTTCGTTATGGCCACCAATATTATATCTTTCACCTTTCTTTCCTTTGTGTAAAATTATATCAATAGCTTCACAATGATCTTCTACATATAACCAATCCCTTACATTTAATCCCTCTCCGTATACAGGCAATTTTTCATTTTTTAATGCAAGTGATATCATATGAGGTATAAGTTTTTCATGATGTTGGTTTGGTCCGTAATTATTTGAACAGTTTGTTACAGAAACATTCATTTTAAAAGTCTCTGCATAAGCAAGCACAATAAGATCTGATGATGCCTTTGAAGCAGAATATGGACTATTAGGCTTTATAGGAGATTTTTCTGTAAAATATCCTTCTTCACCAAGTGAGCCATATACTTCATCAGTTGAAACATGAACAAATTTATTTTTACTTCCTTCTCCCCAAACTTGTTTACATGCCTCAATTAGTGCATGTGTTCCCATAACATTAGTAGTTGTAAATGCAAGTGGACGTTTTATAGAATTATCAACATGTGATTCTGCTGCAAAATGTACTACTGCATCTATATCATATTTTTTCAATGTTTCTATATCTTTTTCTAAATCACAAATGTCTGCTTCTACTAATGTATATTTACCTTCGCTAGGCTTTAAGTTATTAATATTTGCAGCATAAGTCATTTTATCATAAACAATTAAATTATACTTTCCATCATATTTTTTGGCCATTAGATTTACAAAATTAGAGCCTATAAAACCTGCTCCACCAGTTATTAAAATATTTTTCATATCATATTTCCTCCAAATCTTTTTGTCATTATATATTATAAAGTAATTTCTGTCAAGAAGACTTATATTTTTTTACATGTATTCTTTTCTTCCCATTTTTAGTAATTTCTTGTATATCTTCAATTTTAAATTTTCCAACCTTGCTAAACGAAATTATATCATTTATTTTAAGTGTATATGCAGGAAAATATAATACTTGAGAGTTAATTACTAAATCCCCGTTTTCTATTTTTTCTTTTACTTTTCTTCTGCCAAGATTAGATATTTCATTTAGCAAATTATCTATTCTAAGAGACGAAGTAACTAATTTTAAGTCCTGATATTCTTGTTTTATTTCGTATATTTCATCACTTCTTAAATTTAATTTTTCTACACTTACTTTTATTTTTCCAACATATTCCAAATTATTTAATACAAAATCTAACACTTCATTTTGTATAAATATATAACATACATTATTTATTAAAAATATGTCCCCTATCATATCTTCATTAATTCCTAAGTTATATATAGCTCCCATATAATCTTTATGTAAAAGATTGCAATTTTTAGCAGTTACTTTTATACAAGAAATCTCTAAACTGCAAATATCTGTTTTATCTATATTTTCTTTGACATATTTTGGTATTAAAAAAAATATATTTTTTTCCATATCTTCTATAATGTTTGACTTAATAAATTTTATATTTAGTCTATTTAGAATACTTACTGCTATGTTTTGTTCATATAAATTTAGAAAATTTGTAGAGCAAAGTCTATTAGAATTTTCAAATTGATTTATAATATCAAACAAATTTCCAATAAATATCTTGTCATCTTTTTTAGTATACATTTTAATTATTTGATTTCTTATACTCTTATCTATCATACCTAAAATTATATATTGTATATAAAAATAAGTCAAGGAAACATTTCCATGACTTATTTAGTTTTATAAATTTTTGAATAAATCTGTATTTTTTAATTCTTTAAGTGAAGGCCACATACTATCTTTTGAAGATGTTAAGATTTCATCTTTGCTAAGATTTTTTATAGGCCAACAAATACCTACTTCTGCATCATCCCATTTAAGGCCGCCTTCAGCATCATGATTATATATATCGTCACACTTATACACAAATTCTGCCTCATCTGATAAAACCAAGAAGCCATGTGCAAACCCTTTTGGTATCATAAACATTTTTTTATTCTCTTCTGATAAAATTACACCTTCCCATTTTCCATAGGTTTTGCTACCAGGTCTTAAATCAACAGCAACATCAAACACTTCACCTTTTATACATCTAACAAGTTTAGCTTGTGTATTTTCCTTTTGGAAGTGTAACCCTCTTAAAACACCTTTTTTGGATTTTGATTGATTATCTTGAACAAAGTCATAATTTAAACCTATATCTTCAAAATCTTTTTTACTATATGTCTCCATAAAGTATCCCCTATTATCACCAAAAACAGTAGGCTCAATAATACATACTCCATCTATTGTTGTATCAATTCTTTTAAATTTACCCATTATTTTTCCCTCGCAACTTTTAAAATATATTTTCCATATTCTGTTTTCTTATATTTTTCTCCAAGTTTTATTGCACTATCTTTGCTTATCCAGCCATTATTTAAGGCAGCTTCTTCAAGACATGCTATTTGGATTCCTTGTCTTAATTCTATTGCTTTTACAAAGTCAGATGCATCAGCAAGTCTATCAGGAGAACCTGTATCAAACCAAGCATATCCTTTTCCTAGTTTTTGTACTTTCAAATTACCACGTTTCATGTATTCCACATTAACATCTGTAATTTCTAATTCTCCTCTATTAGATGGTTTAATATTTTTAGCAATTTCAACAACAGAATTATCATAAAAATACAAACCAGGTACAGCTAAATTTGATTTTGGGTTTGTAGGTTTTTCTTCAATAGATATAGCATTTCCGTTTCCATCCATTTCAACAACACCATAAGATGTCGGATCAGCAACTTCATATCCAAAAATAACTCCGCCTTCTTTAAGTTCACTTGAGTCTTTCAATATTTTTTCAAGACCTGGGCCATAAAGCATATTGTCACCAAGGATTAAACATACACTGTCATCCCCTATAAATTCTTCTCCAACTCTAAATGCATCAGCAAGACCTACTGGCTTTTCTTGCACCTTATATGAAATTTTCATTCCAAGTTCATTACCATCACCAAATAGTGTTTCAAACATTGGTAAATATATAGGTGTAGATATAATTAATACCTCATTTATCCCAGCTTCCATTAAAGTTGCAAGTGGATAATATATCATTGGTTTATCATATACTGGTAAAAGTTGTTTTGATGTAGCTATTGTTATAGGATAAAGCCTTGTTCCACTTCCACCAGCAAGTATAATACCTTTCATAACTAAATTCCCCCTTTAAGATATTCTTTTAGTGCTTCAACATAATCTTTTGGATAAATTCCTACATTATGCAGTTTTTCTTTAGATAATTTGCTATTTTTAGGTCTATCAGATGACATCGGATACATTTTTTTATACTTAGCAGATGTTATATTAACTACCTTCGTGTTTTTTCCTGCTAGTTCAAATATCTTCCTTGCAAAGTCTGACCAAACAGTAAATCCTTCATTTGTAGAATGATATATTCCATATTCAGGTTCCTTCTCAATAATACTTTGTATTATCTCACAAAGTGTCGTAGTAGATGTAGGACTACCATTTTGATCACATACAACTGAAATCTCATCTTTTGTTTCTGCAAGAGTAAGCATAGTTTTAACAAAATTCTTACCACCATGTCCATATAGCCAAGCAGTCCTTAAAATGTAATATTTTTCTGCTTTTTTAGCATTTTGTTCTCCAAGTAATTTTGTTTTTCCATAAGCTGTAACAGGTGCAGGTTCCATGTCTTCAGTATAAGCTTTATCTACATCAAGAGTTCCATCAAAAACATAATCGGTACTTATATGAATTAGTTTTGCATCAACATTTTTAGCAGCCATTGCTATATTTAATACTGCCTCTCCATTTACCTTATTTGCCACTTCGTAATTTGTTTCACACGCATCTACATTAGTAAAAGCAGCACAGTTTATTATAAAATCTGGCATTACTTCTTTTGCTTTTTTTAATACTGCCTCTTTATCACAAATATCTAGTGTTTGAAGAGTGGTGCAATATACATCATACTTGTCTAAAAGTCTTTGATAGAGTTCTCCTCCAAGCATTCCATCTTGGCCAATTAATAAAATCTTTTTCATTATTTTCCTCCTACTAATCTAGTAAATCCATAAATTCTTTTTTAATGGCTTCCATATCTTCTTTTGTTTTACCTTCAAATCTAGCTGTTATGTTTGGGCCAGTATTAGAAGCTCTAACAAGAGCCCAGCCATTTTCAAATTCTGCCCTCATTCCATCAATGTCATTTACCTTATATCCTTTTGAATTTGCATATTGTTTTACCTTTTCGATTACTTTAAATTTTTCGTCATCACTAGAATTAATTTTTATTTCTGGTGTTGAATAGTAAAGATTTATTCCATCCAATAGTTTACTTACTGTCTTATCTGTTTTAGATAAAATCTCAATAAGTCTTAATCCTGCATAAAGTCCATCGTCAATATTTGGCCACTTATCTCTAAAAAATACATGTCCTGAAAGTTCTGATCCAAAAGCAAAATCTCCTTCACGCATTTTTGCTTTCATATATGAATTTCCTGTTCTATAACATACAGGTACACCACCAAGTCTTATTATTTCATCACTTAATGATTTTGTACATTTGACATCAAACAAAGCATGTTTATTTTTTACTTTACTCATTATATCACGCCATATTATTATTGCATAGAAATCTATAAATACCATCTTGCCATTCTCATCAATTATTCCTACTCTATCTCCATCTCCATCTATGCCAATTCCAAGGTCAGCTTTATTCTCAATTACTGCCTTTTTTAAATCTTCATTATTTGACTCAACACTTGGATCTGGATGATGATTTGGGAAAGAAGAATCTGCATCACAATATAATGGTATCATTTCTATTTTTTCTTTAAACATTTCAAACATTTCTTTTACTATGACACATGCAGTACCATTAGCACAATCTACTACAACTTTTACTTTCTTATCTCCTAAAGAAATAGATTTTTTAACAAGTTCTAAATATTCTTTTTTCACATCTGCAAGCAAAACTTCACCTTTTCCAATGCTAAAATTACACTGGGCTACAAAATCTCTAAAATCTGTTATCATCTTACCACATGCATTTCCAAAATTATCAAAAGACATCTTAAGTCCATTATACTCTTTTGGATTATGACTTGCTGTAATCATAATACCTGGCATTATTTCTCCAGGCTTAGAAGAAAGTTTTATTTGGGCAAAATAGAACATTGGAGTTGTTGTAAGTCCTATATTTATTACATCCATTCCTGATTCTATAATTCCAGAAATAAGTGCATCTGAAAGCGTAGGGGAAGACGATCTAACATCACGTCCAATTACACATTTATTATATCCTTTTTTTAAAACATATGTTGCATATGCTCTACCAATAGTATATACTACATCTTCTGTTAAATCAGAGCAGTATATTCCTCTGATATCATATCCTCTAAATATATTAGGATTTATATTTTTTATTATTTCGTATTTTTTCATATAAACACCTCAATTGCATTATATCATATAGTTAATTAATTTTAAAGTTTTTATTTAAATTATATAAAAAAATGAACTCTTTTTTTGAGTTCATTTACCTAAAATTTAATATTTCTATTTTCCACTGCTTGATTTCTTTCATTTGCCTTTTGCTCATTATAAATTTTAAAATATTCTTCAAGAATTGGTTTTACTACATTGGCTGAGTATGTCCCTTCTCCTCCATGTTCTACTACTGCTACTACTGCTATTTGTGGATTATCATATGGTGCAAATCCAACAAATATTGCATTATTAGATCCTTGTGATACTTGTGATGTACCAGTCTTTCCTGCAAGATCAATCCCTGTATTTTTAAATATAGAATATCCAGTTCCACCAGTTTCAGATGTAACTGATCTCATTCCTTCCTTAATAGCATTAATATATTCTTTATTTATATTTAAATTTTTACTCTCAAATTTAACTCCTGTAATGTTACTTGCATATTCATCAATTTCAGCTTGAAGATAGTTTTGCCCTGTTTTTGATGAAGTAATTTGCTTAATTATGCTTACTTTATTTAACTTTCCACCATTAGCAATAGTTGCAATATAATTTGCCATTTGAATTGGTGTATAAGAATTATAAGACTGTCCTATTGATGCTGAAAGAGTATCTCCAAGATACCACTCACTCATGTTATCACCGGCTATTTTTCCTAAGGATTCTGAATCAAGCTCAATACCAGTTTTTATTCCTAGCCCAAACATTTTAGAATAATCAATTATTTCCTTTATTCCAACTCTTCTACCAACTTCATAAAAATAGCAATTACATGACACCTTAATAGCATCTGATACATTTATACTACCATGCGTTCTACCATATGTATTATATATCCAGCATGTTGGTTTATGACCATATGGATACACTCCATTGTCTGTTATAAGTTCACTAGTAGTTATATTTCCAGTCATAAGACCACAAATAGCAACAAGCATTTTATAAGTTGAACCCGGTGAATATGTTCCAGATATTGCCCTATTAAACATTGGATTTAAACTATTTTCGTTTAATTCTCTCCACTTACTATAAGATATCCCATTTACAAAATCATTTATATCATAAGTAGGATAGGATGCAAGTGCTAAAACCTCTCCACTATTTACATCAAGTGCTACAACTGCTCCCGCATTTGCTTCAAATTTTTCATCAGAAAAAGTTACTAAGCTACCATTTCGTATACCGTCAATTGTATCTTTTAATGCCTTTTCTGCTGTGTATTGCAACCTATAATCAATAGTAAGATTTATAGTATCACCAGGTATTGCTTCTTCTGTAACTGTTTGATTTGATACATTTCCTTCACTATCTGTTTCTGATACTTTTTTGCCATTTGTACCTCTTAAGTATTTTTCAAATATTTTTTCTATTCCAACTTTTCCTATGTTGCTATTTACTAAGTATCCATCATCTTTTAGCTTTAAGTATTCTTCCCCACTAATTTTACTAGAATACCCAATAATATGACTTGCAAGCGTCAAATTAGGATAATATCTCATAGGAGTTGATTTAGTTTTTACTCCATAAAGAGTTGCAGATGCTTCTTCTAACATTGCAACAGATTTATCAGAAATATTTTTTGCGATAGTTACGCTCTTAAATAAAGAATATCCATAAAGATTTCCTTCATATTTTAAAGAAATAATTTTTAGTTGCATCTTCCTATCATTTGAATAATTAGATAGAGAAAATTTTTCTATATAGTAATTAATTATATCTTCATATGTATAATCTTTATTTAAATTACAATCTTTCTTCCAACTATTAAATTCATTTTCCGACTGGAAATATAAATCTGTATAATCCTCATTTACAGGGAACGATGTAATTATACTATCACCGTTTTGTTCTAATATTTTAATAGTGTCATAAATCGACTTATTAAATTTATCAACATCTGTACTTACCCTATAAAGCTCTACATTATAGGAAAGTTTATTTGTTGCAAGTATGACTCCATTCCTATCTGTTATTTCACCACGTGGTGCTTCGATAACTTCATTTCTTAGCATACGTTTTTGGGATTTTTCCCTATAACTTGCACCATTTATTACTTGCATGCTAAACAGTTTAGATATATATGCTATGGCTATTAATAATGTAGCAATAATTAATATTAGATATCTATTATTAAAGAAATTAATTATTTTAAGTATTTTATTTTTAATATCAATCCCTCCTACAATATATCTTTTTTCCTTGACTTGATTTCAAAATATTCTGCAATTTTTTGCACTATACCATTTAATACAAAAACTATTACCATATTTAATAAAGAAGATATTATAAGTTGACCTAGTAAAGAAAATATATTTGGCACTTTTTGACAAAGTATAGAGTAAATAATACAGCAAATCACTTCAAAAATTGAAGTTCCTATAAAGGTAATTATTATCAATGTATTTTTATTTTGTTTTCTATAATTTTTCTCTATCGCTCCTATTATAATTGCTACAATTACATACGAAGTAAGAAATATTCCAAAATCAGAACCATATATAAAATCCATAATTGTGCCAACAACAAATGAATATATAGTACCATTATAAAGACCTGCAAACGATGTAAATACGATAACTGATATAAGTATTAAATTAGGTTTTGCACCAAAAAGTGTTTTTCCATCAATAATGTATATTTGAACAAACAATAATACTATAAAAATAAATAACATTATAAGCGTAAATAAAACTTTATTTCTCATAGTATCACCTACTTAATAATTATTGCTACTTCTGAAATTTGAGCTATATTTACCGTAGGCTCTACAATAGCACTTCTATTCATATCATTTTTATCTCCATTTATACTTATTATTTTTCCAACAGGTATTGTACTTGGATAAGTGTTTCCAAGACCAGAAGTATATAACATATCACCAATTGATATAGTAGTATCTATTTGTATGTATTCTAGTTTTAATTTATTTTCCGATTTTAACGCCAAATCTCCTCTAAGAATAGCAGGTTCATTTATTGTGCCAATGTTTACACTAACTGATGTAGATGGATCAAGAATTGTAGTGACTACACTCGTTTTATCACTTACTTTTGAGATATACCCAACAAGTCCAGCAGTAGAAATAACCGCCTGATTTTTTTTAATACCATCCAGACTACCAACATTTATAGTAAATTTTTTTGACCAATTATCATGTTCTCTTAATATAATCTTTCCATATATTAAATCAAAGTGCTGATATTCGGATTTTATATCTAACATCCTTTTTAGCGATTTATTTTCCTCTAATATTTTTTCTTGTTCTAAAATCTTATATTCTAGGTCATATATTTTCACAGACAATTCATCATTTAAAGCAAGTATTTTCTTTTTTGATTTAAAATTATCTAAAAAGCCATCAAATGTATTTATTGTAAACTCTCTTAAAGAGTTTATTGGATATATAATTATATTTGAAACTTTACTTATTATTTTATTTTCGTTATTTCTAAATAAAAAAGAAGAAATTACTATGGCACAAACAATACTTACCACAACAAATATAATCTTCTTTTTATTACTTTTATTTCTATCATCAAAATTATATTTATATTTCATAATTTCCTCTTTACTTTCTTAATATATTATTTTCTTTTTGTTTTAATTGATTTTTTTAATACTTGTATACTTTCAAGTGTAGCACCTATTCCTTTTATAACACAATTAGTCGGATCTTCTGCAATAAAAGTTGGAATTCCTGTTTGTTCAAGTATAAATCTATCAAAATTTTTAATCTGAGAACAACCACCACACACATAAATACCATGTTCCATAATATCTGCTGCAAGTTCTGGTGGAGTTTCTTCTAATGTTTGTTTTATTAAGTTAACAATTTTTTGCAGTGAATCAGAAATAGCATCTCTTACATCAGCAGTGGTAAGAGTTATTGTCTCTGGTAATCCATTACTTAAACTTCTTCCCTTTACGTTCATTTTTTCATCTGCCATTGAAAGAGTAGCAGCACCAATTTGTTTTTTTACTTCTTCTGCCTCTCTTTCTCCAAGTAAAACATTAAATTTCTTTTTTACATATTCTACTATATCTTGGTCTAGTCTATTACCAGCAACTTTTATGGAATTTTCTACAACTATTCCGCCAAGTGATAAAACCGCAACTTCACTAGTCCCGCCACCAATATCTATTATCATAACACCTTCTGGCCTATCAACTTTAAGCCCAGCACCAATTGCTGCTACCATAACTTCCTCTATCAAATAGACATCTTTTGTTCCTGCTTTATATCCAACGCTTTCTACTGCTCTTTCTTCTACATCAGTTATTCCACAAGGTATTGCAATAACTACACGTGGTTTTGAAAATATACTTCTTGGTACAACTTTTTCTACGAATGTTTGAACAAGCATCCTAGCAGCTCCGAAATCTGCAATAACTCCATCTTTTAATGGTTTTACTGCAATTATATTATCTGGAGTTCTTCCAAGCATTTCTTTTGCAGCATTGCCAACTGCTAAAATTTCACCTGTTATTTTATTTATAGCAACAACAGATGGTTCTGAAAGCACTAATCCTTTACCTTTTACAAATATCTTTACATTTGATGTACCTAAATCTATTCCTACATCCTTTGTCATAAAATTCATAAATCTCCACCCTATCTTTAATATAATAAACCTCTTTTGTAAAAATATTTATATATATCCTAATTCTTTCATGCTAATGTAATTATTATCTGCAAAAATCACATGGTCTAACAAATTTATACCAAAAATATTAGAATATTCTTTAATTTTATTTGTAAATACTATGTCTGCTCTACTTGCCTTCATACTTCCACTTGGATGATTATGACACAAAATTATAGAAGATGCTAGCTGCTTTATAGGTTCTGCTAAAATTTGTTTTATATCAGCATTTACGCATGCTACGTTTCCACTTGTGATATTAACAACTGATAGAACTTTATTTTGATTGTTAAGTATTATAACCTTTAATATTTCTATTTTAAGTCCTATATAATCATTCGATACCAAATTATAAACATCACTTGGTGAAGTAATTTTAACTTTGTCTAAATTAGTCATTATTTTTTTAAATCTCTTTGCAAGTTCTATTACAGCTTTAATTTGTATAGCTTTAACTTTTCCTATTCCTTCAAATGTTTGAAGCTCTTGTATTGATAACATAGATAAATATTCAAGCTCACTTACGCTAGACATATTTTTATTGCTCATAAGTATATTTTGAGCAATTTTTACACAATTTAACTTTTTTGTACCCGTTTTTATTATTATTGCAAGTAACTCTGAATTTGTTAAACTTTTCGCCCCTAATAGTTCCATTTTTTCATAGGGCATATCGCTTAACGGAATATCTTTTATTATACCTTTAATTTCCTTAATATTTCATGTCCTAATAAAGCAAATATTATTGCAAAAAGCACTCCGGCAATATTTACTTTACACCATATTCCAAATGTTAGTTTTATAAAGCTAAGATCTAGAATAAGGGGATTTGAAAGACCGAATTCTCCCCCAATTGCTAACCATGAAAGTGGTCCAATTGTGCTAAAAGTTGGTCCTATAATTATTCCCACAATCATTCCAAGGATTGCAAAAATTATTGTTAGTATTCTTCTCATATCTATCACCTCAAAACATAGATAGATTATATAACTTTTTAATTAAAATTTCAAGCTATAACATGTAAATATAATATTTTAGTAATAAAAATTTGACACATGTGATATAATCTAGAAAAGAAAATTTTAGGCAAACCAATTAAACTTAGGAGGTTATTTTATGATGGATTTAATTAAAAAAATTAAGCAAAAAAAATTGTTCATTTTCGATTTAGATGGGACTCTTGTAGATTCAATAGATATATGGAATGAAGTTGATCGTTCTTCAATAAGAAAAGCAGGAGATGTTCCAAGGCAAACGCTTGGTATTGAAAAAGCAACTTTTTTTAATACTTGCACAGAAAGTGACATATACGGAAGTTATGAAAGATATCTATATGACTCATATCAGTTAGACTGTGATATTGATGAATTTTCTAAGTATAGAAAATACTTTACATCACTATATTTAAGTCAAAATGTAAGATTGATAAATGGTGCTGATAAAATGCTAGATTTTCTAAAGCAAAACAATTATATGTTAGCTCTTGCAACATCTTCTGCACACTTTGCATATGACACCTATATAACAAAAAATCAAAATATTCTTTCTTTTATAAATTTTGATGATTATTTCTCATCAAATGTCGTGACAAAAGAAGATGTAAAAAATACAAAACCTGCACCTGATGTATATTTGAAGTTAAAAGCCAAGTTTAAATTAAAACGTAGTGATATTATAATAATAGAAGATTCAAAACCAGGAGTAATTGCTGCAAATAAAGCTGGTATCGAATGTATATGCATAAGAGAATACCATTCTATTTGCGACGAGGATTTCTTAAAGAGGAATTCTATTTTATATATCAATTCATTTGAAGAACTTATAGGTCTTTTAGAGGTATAAATAAAAAAGCTAGTAAGATTTTTTCTTACTAGCTAATTTTTACTGCCTAAATAGCTAAAGGGCTTGTTACATATACATCGGTATTTTGTTTAAAATCCTGTGCAAAAATGTATTCTTTTTTGAGAACTAATTACTTTCAATATCATCATCTGTTTCAGTTGTCTCTAAATGAGGACTGAAAGCAAAAGAATTATTGCAAATACAACCTGATGAAACTGCATACCCTATCAAATTAAGTAATAAATTTTCTTAGGTATTGTTGTACCATATTTTGTATTAAATTGCAAGTATATATTAGTGTTTTCTTATAACAACAATTTTTATATTATTTTTTGGCAACAAAAAAATCAACCAGATTTTATTTTCTGATTGATCTGCATATCAATTCTTTTCAATTTACTTCGAATAGATACATCGTTGGTAGCGGCTACAAGAGTCGAACTTGTGACCTTTCGGGTATGAACCGAACGCTCTAGCCAACTAAGCTAAGCCGCCAAAAAAATATAAATCTATTTCTAGATTTAATGGTTGCGGGGGTAAGACTCGAACTTACGACCTTCGGGTTATGAGCCCGACGAGCTGCCAACTGCTCTACCCCGCGATACACTTGCCCACTTAGTATAATATAATTTTATGTAAATGTCAAGTTTTTTTTCAAAAAAACTTTCATTTTATTATAATAAATGAGCTATATATATTATATTCAATATCAATCAAAATAATTACTTATTTCTTGTAAATTACTAAAATTTAACTGTTTTTCTACTTCATATGCTACTATTGCTACACTATTTGATAGATTAAGTGACCTTATATTTTCTCTCATAGGAATTCTTATGCTATGATCAAAATTTTCTAAAATAAATTTTTCTGGAAGACCACGTGATTCAGGACCAAATACTAAATAAATATCTTCTTTACCAGTAAAATCTATATCAGAATAAACTTTTTTAGATTTTGTACTAAGTAAATACATATTATTTGATTTATTCTTCTCTAAAAATTCATTTAAATTTTCATATGTAAACATTTCTAATTTATCCCAATAGTCTAGTCCTGCTCTTTTAACTGCTTTTTCTGATATATCAAATCCTAATGGATATATTAAATGCAAAGTAGCTCCAATTGCAGCACAAGTTCTTGCAATATTCCCAGTATTTTGAGGAATTTCAGGTTCAAATAATACAATATTAATTTTCATATTATTTTGCCTCATGTTCTTTAATCATAGGTTTTACTTTTTCCTCTAATACTTCATCATAACCTATCCAGTCATCTACATTTATTACCTTATAATGTTCTTTGTCTACACGCATTACTACTCTTGAAACGCCTGAATTAATAACTACTCTTTTACACATAGAACAGCAATCTGAACCAACTACATATTCACCATCTTTAAAATTTTTGCCTACAAGATACATGGTTGATCCTAAAATGTCACTTCTTGAAGCAGATATAATTGCGTTTTGTTCTGCATGAACTGAACGACAAAGCTCATATTTTTCGCCACTTTTAATGTTTAATTTTTCTCTTGCACAAAATCCAAGCAAATTACAATTTGCTCTTCCTCTTGGTGCACCATTATATCCTGTTGATATTATTTCATCGTCTTTTACTATTACAGCACCATACATTCTTCTAATGCATGTACTCCTTTCAAGTACCGCCTCTGCTATATCTAAATAATAATTTTCTTTGCTTACCCTTTCCATAATTTACTCCTCCAAAATTCAAAATGATTATATCATTTGAATTTTAGATAGTCAACAATAAAATAGCATAAAATGTCAAAAAACATCTTATGCTATTTATTTAATTTTCTTCTTCTTTGCTTTGCGGAACTATTTTTCCTAAAAGTGCGTCATTAATTGCAGTCCATGTATATCTTCCAACCACTCCATCTGTTGTCAAATTAAAAAGGCCTTGAAATATCATAACAGCATCATTGGTTTTTTCACCAAAAATACCATCAACTTTTAATACAGGTATCTCATTATACTTTTTTGAAAGTTCATTTAGACTATTTTGTAATTTTATAACATTTGGTCCTTGACTTCCATTTGCAATTATCATTTTATCATATATTTTTTCATTTGTTAGGCCATATTTTGTATTCATATTTATAGCACCTTGTTCATTTTGAACTGCTCTATTTCTACCTAGTACATTTCTAAAACTAATCTTTCTTGTTTGATTTCTTCTATTTCTTCCTAACATAACATCACCTTTCTTTAAACATTATATTAGAAATTTGATAAAAAATTACATTTTTATATATAAAATACAATAAAAGAGCCTTGTAATACAAAACTCTTTTTTAAATTACCATTAGCATTTATTATCTGTATTTCCAATTAAACTATCAATTATAAACATATCCCCAAATTTATCTTTTGTATCATCATTTTGTTTTCTTCTATAACTTCTAAAATATCTACTAATTCTGTTTCAATCTTTTTATCTGGATTTGTACTTAATGCTAAACTCTCAAACTCTTATAATACATTATTTCTATCAGTAAAATCTCCACATGCACACACAATTTTTTCTTTTTCATTATATGTATATGTTCCTAAAATTGTATTTTGTGTTTTAAATCCTACTATTTTGAACACATTGCTTCCTACATATTCCGAAAACGCATTATTTATATATGATACATTCCTATTCTTTTCTCTTATAGGGTCTGGAAATTTTACTAAATATTTTTTATTATCATATACTAATGTTTTCTTTTTTTCCGAGCCTTTATAATTATTTAATTCTTCTATACATTTTGTAAAGTCTATCATCAGTCTCCCTCCCTAAGTTCTTTTATTTTATACAAATTTCTTGATAAATAAATTATCTCTGGTTTTATTATTTTCAGCTCATTAAACTAGTTTAAAGGTTTCATTGTTGGGAAAAGTAATACATCACGAATTGAAGCTTCATTTGTAAGTAACATAATTAGTCTATCAAGACCTATTCCTAGGCCACCTGTTGGAGGCATACCGTATTCAAGTGCTGTTACGAAGTCTTCGTCCATCATATTTGCTTCATCATCTCCTGCATTACGAGCCTCAACTTGTGCTCTGAATCTTTCATATTGATCAATTGGATCGTTAAGCTCAGAATATGCATTGCCATACTCTCTGCCGCCAATAAATAACTCAAATCTTTCAGTAAGTCTTTTGTCTTCTTTTTTTCTTTTAGTAAGTGGTGAAACCTCTATTGGATAATCCATAATAAAAGTAGGATTTATTAAAGTCTCTTCAACTTTTTCTTCAAATACTAAGTTTATTACTTTACCTCTTGAAAAGTTTTCATCTGTCTCAATTCCAAGTGATCTAGAAACTTTAATTGCTTCTTCATCTGTATTAATTGTGTTAAAATCTATACCTGTTACTTCTTTTATCGCATCAATCATTGTAATACGTCTAAAACCTTTTTTTAAGCTTATATTATTACCCATATATTCAATTTCTGTTGTACCACGAATTTCAAGTGCAAGTGTTGATATAATTTCTTCTGATATATCCATCATATCATGATAATCTTCATATGCTGAATATAGTTCTATTGATGTAAACTCCGGATTATGTTTTATATCCATGCCTTCATTTCTAAAAAGTCTTCCTATTTCATAAACTTTATTAAATCCACCAACAATCAATCTTTTTAGATATAGCTCTGGTGCAATTCTTAAATACATATCCATATCAAGTGTATTATGATGAGTTATAAATGGTCTTGCTGCTGCTCCACCAGCAATTGTATTTAACACTGGTGTTTCAACTTCAATGTAACCCTTTGAATCTAAGATTTGTCTTATTTTACTAATGATCTTACTTCTCATAATAAAAGTCTTTTTAACTTCTGGATTCATAATCAAATCAACATATCTTTGTCTATATCTAAGATCTGTATCTTTAAGACCATGATATTTTTCTGGAAGTGGTCTTAGTGACTTGCAAAGAAGAGTAACCTCTTTTGCATGTATTGATATCTCTTCTGTTTTAGTTTTAAAAACAAAACCTCTAATTCCTACGATGTCTCCAATATCGTAAGTCTTAAATTCTTTATATGCTTCTTCTCCTAAATCATTTGTTGATACATAGCTTTGTAGCTTACCTTCACTGTCTTGAATATGGCAAAATGAGGCTTTTCCCATTATTCTTTTAGACATAAGTCTACCTGCAATCACAACTTCTTTTCCTTCAAAAGAATCGTAGCTATTTACTATTTCAGAGCTTAGATTTGTAACATTAAATTTAGTTATTTCATATGGGTCTTTTCCTTCTTCTTGAAGCTCTTTTAGCTTGTCCATTCTAACTTGAACTAACTTATTTATATCAACTTCTTCTAAATTTGAATTTTCTTCATTCATTTAACTAGCCTCCTTCTACATTTTGCTTATTTCAAGTATTTTATATTTTACCATACCACCTGGAGTTTCAATATCTACTTCATCACCTTTTTTACGTCCTATTAAAGCTTTACCAACTGGTGATTCATTTGATATTTTATTTTCTGCCATATTAACTTCAGTCGCACCAACGATGCCATAAGTAACATCTTCATCAAATTCGTAATCGTGAATTTTTACAAGTGTTCCTACTCCAACTTTTCTAGTTGTAACATCGTCGTCTTCTACAACAACTGCATGACGCAATGTATTTTCTATTTCTTGAATTCTAAGTTCAAGTAAAGCTTGTTCATTCTTTGCATCGTCATATTCTGAGTTTTCTGATAAGTCTCCAAATTCTCTTGCTATCTTAATACGTTCTGCAACTTCCATCTTTTTTGGACCTTTTAAAAACTTTAATTCCTCTGCTAATTTGTCATGTCCTTCCTTTGTAAGTGTTATATTTCTTTCTTCCATTTTAATTCCTCCTATACTTTTATCATTTTGTTTTTTACTAATTGTCCTAGTTTATTTATATTAAAATCTTTTAATTCTAAATTAATTGTTTTTAGTACCCTCTCAATACTTTGTTTATTATTTTTAAATAATAAATTAAATTCATTTAATACATCATTTTCTATATCATAATAATTTATTATTAAATAATCGTTTAAGATACCATATTTGCTTTTAACATCCAAACAAGAAAAATTTATATATATGTTATAATCTAAATTGAAATTTGGATTTATAAAAGATATTGTAGAACCGATTTCATTATTTAAATTTTCAATCTTTTCTTTCATATTTTCATACTTTATAGAGTTTTTTGCACCTAAATAAGATATATCTAAAAACTTATATCTATTTATATATTTAATAATATTTTTATATATAAGTTTGCTAAATTCATCTACGAAGTACAATAATTTAACTTTATCTTTTTTTAAATCTTTCAAGCTTTCAAATTCTTTAATATATATATCTATATTTTCTTCCATAAGGTTTTTGGGAACTATTTCATATACTTTAGCATCTAGGCTTTCTAATATCTTTAACTTAATAAGATTTCTATATTCTAAATTTTTATCGAGTATTAAACTATATACAAGCATTATATTACTAAAATTCATTTTTCTTATTTTTCTTTTTAAGCTATTATAATAAAAATTTAAAACCATATTTTTAAATATATTATTACTTTTATTTTTAAGTAATTCAATGAATCCATAAGATATTTTTAAACTTATAAAATCATTATTTTTTATAATTTCATATTTTACTTTTTTAGTGTCTAATATATCAATAAATAATACTTGCATTATAATCACCAATAAATAATATGCATGGTGTACAAGTATTATTCAAATTAATCTTATAAGTTTATAAGTGCAGTTATTAAATATGTAAACATAGATCCAACCATTGCAATTATTGCAAAAGTTATAAGGACTATTTTACCAACATTATTTTTTTTCATATATACTCTCCTTAAATTTTCATTTTTTCTTCTAAATACTTCTCAACTTCATCAATTGATATACGAATTTGTTCCATAGTGTCTCTATCTCTTATTGTTACCATATTATCTTCTAATGTTTCAAAGTCCACAGTTAAGCAATAAGGAGTACCTATTTCATCTTGTCTTCTATATCTTTTACCTATACTTCCTGCCTCATCAAAGTCACATATAAATTTTTTAGATAGCATATCATATATTTCATCTGCTTTTTGGCTTAATTTCTTTGATAAAGGAAGTATTGCCAACTTTATCGGTGCAACTGATGGGTGAAGGTGTAAAACTATTCTTGTATCATTTTCATCAAGTTTTTGTTCTTCATATGCATTGCACATAAGAGCTAAGAATATTCTATCAACACCAACGGCTGGTTCTATACAATATGGTATAAATTTTTCCCCTGTTATGTTGTCTAAATAATTTAAATCTTCTTTTGAGGCATCCATATGACGTGATAGATCATAATTTGTTCTATTAGCAATTCCCCATAATTCTCCCCAACCAAATGGAAATAAAAATTCAATATCAGTAGTTCCTTTACTATAAAATGAAAGTTCCTCTTTTGAATGTTCTCTAAGCCTCAAGTTTTTCTCTTCAATTCCAAGTTTTAACAAGAAGTTTTTACAATATTCTTTCCAAAATGAATACCACTCCTCGTCCGTTCCTGGTTTGCAGAAAAATTCAAGTTCCATTTGTTCGAATTCCCTCATTCTAAAAACAAAATTTCCTGGTGTTATCTCATTTCTAAAAGAACGTCCCATTTGTCCAATTCCAAGTGGTAGTCTTCTTCTTGTAGTTCTTAAAACATTTTTAAAGTCTACAAACATACCTTGTGCAGTTTCTGGTCTTAAATATACTTCAGACTTTGCATCTTCTGTGACACCTATATATGATTTAAACATCAAATTAAATTTTCTAATATCTGTGAAGTCTTTTTTACCACAGTTTGGGCAAGTAATATTATTTTCATTTATATAGTTAACTAATTGTTCATTTGTCCATCCATCAAGACCTGCAAGTTCACTACCATTTTTAAAAGCCCATTCTTCAATTAGCTTATCTGCTCTATGTCTAGTTTTACAAGCTCTGCAATCGATTAATGGATCTGAAAAACCGCCTACGTGACCTGTTGTATGCCAGACTTGTGGATTCATTATAATAGCTGCATCAATACCTACATTATACTTGTTTTCTGCTATAAATTTTTCCCACCACAAGTCTTTTATGTTCTTTTTCATGTCGGCCCCAAGTGGACCATAATCCCAAGAGTTTGCAAGACCACCATAAATTTCTGATCCAGGATATATAAAACCTCTTGATTTACATAGACTTACAATTTTATCCATTGAATCTACCATATTAAACTCCTCCTATAAACACAAATTATTTGATTATTATATCTAAAACACCATATTTTTTATCTACAATTTCTCCTGTATTAATTATAATATGGAAGTTTCCATTCTTAATATAATATTTTTCAAAACCTGACATCGTATATAAAAATGTTGATTCATCTTGACCACATTTAGATACTACATAAGATTTTATTCCATCTTTTATTATATTAGAGTAAGTATCACCTAAAACAGTCTTTGCAGCATCTTCTGTGGAAACTAATTCTTTTGTTACAACATCTATATTATAAGTGTCTATTTTATCAAATACACTACTTGAGTTTGAGTCATCTACTGTTCTTTGCCATATAGTAATAGATATTACTTTTTTATCTCCTATAACATTTTCATAAACATTATATGTTACCTTATATGTGTAAGTATTTTCAGCAGATGATAGTGTTTCTTTAAATGATGCAAATCTATCTGTATACTCTTTATTTATTTGACTATTAAGATCTGTTAACTCTACTCCATCAATAGAAATAGATGGTATTGATATGCTACTTTTAATCTTTTTATTTGATTTGTCCGAATAGGTTTTTTCGCTTATATTATAAGTTACATCTTCAAATCCTGCAATTGTTGGAATATCTGGTTCATTTCTGTAAATATTTACATCTTCATAAATATTTACAAGTCCTCCAATAACCTCGCCATTTCCAAAAATTGAATTTCCTTCTGATATGTACATACCAAATGCAATAAATGCACACCCAATTATAACAAAAGCAGCAAAACCAATTATAGGACCTTTTCCTTTCTTTCTAACCTCTGAATACCTCATTGTTTCCATATTTATCACCTCGTAATTTTTATTTATCTACAAATAGATTTTACATTTATATTTATACCAAACAGATTAATACCTGCCGCATTGTCAAGTGCATATACAATAGCATTTTTTAGCCCCTGACACACCTGCGGTATTCTCATGCCATATCTTAGCTCAACTTCAATATCAAGTTTCATTCCATAATTAAATTTAGATGTATTAATTTTATATACTCTAGTAACTCCGTCAACCTTTAGTGCTACATGACTTATTATAGAATTAATAGCATTTTCAGCAATAATATACTTTCCAAGATAGCTATAAGTTGGTCTTATGATAGTCTTTTCTGTCATTTCTAGTTCTTTTGAATTATCTTTATTCTTAAAAGAAAGATTTTTTAGTGAATCCATAAAATACCCAGAAAATTGTTTTTTTATTTCAAGAGTAGGAACTGGCACTACATGTTTTCCTTCTTGATTTCTTGAACGTGTAGCTTCCATTCTTTGTTCTTCTGTGGTTACATCTTCTATATAAATGGTTTTATATATACTTCCAAGCTTTAAATTACTTGCTATTTTATCTACCATTTCATCAGATGTTCCAAGAATTAAAATCTTATCTGGTTTTTCACTTTTTATAGTATCAATCATTTCATTTGCTCTTAACTCATCTAGAAATATTGCAGCTTTTACTGAACCAATTTTACTTGATTCAGTTTTAGCTGAACGACCTGCAATTACTTTACTGTTTTTAATAAGTATTGCGTCATCTATTATATAAGATATACCATTTTGTTTTGCTACCATTTGAGCATTATAACTCTTTCCTGTACCAGTCTTACCAACAAATGCATATATTTGCAATAAAATTCATCTCCTAAATTTTAAAATTATTCTTCACTTATAGCATCTTTTGCTGACAAACTAAATTTGCCATCTTCTTTTCCTATTTCAGTAACTTTAACTAATATTTCATCTCCAACTGACAAGGCGTCTTCTACCTTCTCAATTCTTTTTTTAGATATTTTAGAAATGTGGAGCATTCCTTCTTTTCCTGGTAATACTTCTACTAAAGCTCCAAATGGGAATAATTTAGTAACTTTTCCCATATATACTTCCCCAAGTTCTACTTCACGAGTCAAGTTTTCTATCATCACAATTGCTTTATCTATATTTTCTTGTTCAACTCCTGCAACCATAACTGTACCATCATCTTCTATATCTATTTTTACACCAGTTGCCTCTATTATCTTATTAATTGTTTTTCCACCAGATCCTATTACATCACGAATCTTATCTGGGTTGATTTTTACTTGTTCTATTTTTGGTGCATACTTTGACAAATGTGTTCTTGGTTTATCAATTACTTTTAACATCACTTCATCAAGTATGTATGCTCTTGCTTTTTTAGTTCTTTCAAAAGCTTCTTCTATAATTTTATATGTTAGACCTTCTACTTTAATATCTACTTGAATAGCTGTTATACCATTTTTTGTTCCAGCAACTTTAAAATCCATATCTCCGAAAAAATCTTCTATTCCTTGAATATCAGTTACCATCACATAATCATTAATGTCACCATTTCTTGTAAACAATCCTGTTGATATACCTGCAACTGGCTCTTTTATTGGTACACCTGCATCCATTAGGGCAAGTGTTGAGCCACATACGCTACCTTGTGATGTTGATCCATTTGAGCTTAAAACTTCTGATACAACTCTTATAGTATATGGGAATTCCTCTTTTGAAGGTATTACTGGTTCAAGTGCTCTTTCTGCAAGTGCCCCATGTCCTATTTCACGGCGACCTGGGCCACGTGATGATCTAGCCTCACCAACACTATATGGTGGAAAATTATAATGATGTATATATCTTTTTGAAACTTCTTCATCAAGTCCGTCTAATTCTTGTTCATCAGATGTTGTTCCAAGTGTTACCATAGATAGTACCTGTGTTCTTCCGCGACTAAATAGTGCACTACCATGTACACGACTAAACAAGCCAACTTCTGCTGACAAATCTCTAATTTGGTCAAGACCTCTGCTATCTACACGTGTATGCTCATCTGTTACAAGAGCTCTTACAGCTTTCTTTTCTGCTTTATACAAAGCCTCAGATATCATAGATTTATTTTCTTGATATTTCTCTTCACCAAATTCTTTTATATATTCTTCTTTTACAAATTCATTTACTTCATCAACTGCCACATCCCTATCTAGCTTATCTTTTGCAAGTACAGCAGCTCTAAATTTATCTTTTGCTATTTTTTCAATATACATAGCAAGCTCTTCTGGAACTGCAAAAGATTTATAAGTTGCTTTTTTCTTTCCTACTTCATCTTTTATTTGTTTAATAAATTTACATACTTTTTTTATCTCTTCATGTGCTACTTTTATAGCCTCAAGCATTACATCATCTGGTACTTCCTTTGCTCCTGCTTCAATCATACAAACAAGATTTTCAGTACCTGATACTGTAAGATCAAGTGTTGACACTTCACGTTGTTTTAGATCTGGGTTTAATACAATTTTTCCATCTACTATACCAACTTTTATTGAACCTACTAGTTTATCAAAAGGTATATCAGAAATATTTAGAGCTATTGAAGCACCAAGAGATGCTACAACCTCTGGCAAAACATCAGGATCTACTGCAAGAACAAGTGCATTTATTGATGTATCATTTCTATAATCCTTTGGGAAAAGTGGTCTTATTGGTCTATCAATAACACGAGATGCAAGAATTGCTTTTGTTGAAGGTTTTCCTTCTCTTTTTATAAATCCGCCAGGTATTTTTCCTACTGCATATAATCTTTCTTCATAATCAACTGAAAGTGGTAAAAAGTCTATTCCCTCTTTTGCCTCTTTTGACATAGTAACATTTACAAGTACAGCAGTCTCTCCAAGTCTTACAAGACATGAACCATTAGCAAGTCCTGCCATTTTACCAGTTTCTACAACTAACTTTCTACCAGCGAAGGTAGTTTCAAAAACTTTATACATATTATTCCTCCTTTAATTTTATGTATATAAGTGGAGTATGTAATAATAATTTCTAGACATAATAAAATATACCCACAAATTATTACTACAAACATCTCCACTAACTTTGCATATTATACTATATTTTAAAAAATACTTCAAGTAAATAGAAAAAAAATGAGCTAAAACAGCCCACTTTTTATCTATTTTTTTATTTGTAAAGTTATTTTATCATCTTCATAAGATATTTCTAATTCTTGTATAGCAGATATTACTTTATATACTGAATATAGCTTATTTTTATCAATATTTTTTATGCTTTTAGAATCAATATTAAAATACCAATTTTGCTCATCATCTGTTATAACAAAAGTTACCTCTTCCCCTTTTTCTGAACAAATTATTGCTTGTTTTAGTATAGCACAGACAATAAATAAAGAATCATTAATCCTTCCCTTCATATATCCGCTACTTTTTAATGCTACTTTTGATTTATATAAGACATTATACTCTCTTGCAATATTTTTAGCAATCGCATCTACCACTGTTACTACTTCTTCATCAGATAAAATATTTTCACTATTAGCACTAGTAAGTATTGCATTAAGTATTCTATCTACCTTTTCGAGTGATTTTTTATTTAAATTGTACATATCAGATATCTTTTCATTACCACTAGATATCAAATTAGTTGCCTCAATTCCTGCACTAACAGAAAGCAATACTTGTTTTATTTCACTTGCAATTGACACCATAAGGTCACCCATAGCTGAATTTTTATATTTGGTAAGTTCTATTTCATTTTGTTGATTTACTATTCTTACAGCAGATATTATTTCAAGCTCAAGTCTTGAGATACCCTCTGTTTTGTCAAAATAGTTTTGAATATTTAACCTTTTTAGCATTTGAGCTGGTGGATTTTGACCAGAAAATCCTGTTTGAAGTATTATAATTATCTCTTGGTTTTTCTTTCTTACTTTTTCTATAACTTGTTCACCAGTCATGTCTGGCATATAGAAATCTAAAAGCAATATTTGATAGTTTTTGCTATTTAATTTTTCAAGAGCTACACTACCACCGTCAGCTATATCAATATTATATCCCATCTGCTTTAAGAAAGCAGATGTCATATTTAAATAATCTTTATCATCATCTACTAATAAAATATTAACATTTTTAATTATATCTTGATATATCATATTTCCCCCCTAATTTTTATAAATTTATTATATTATAAAATTTTAAGAAAATAAAGACTTATTTATCAATTTCAAAATAAAATGTAGAACCAATTCCTTTTTTACTTTCTACCCCATATATTCCATTGTGTTTTTCTATAATATTTTTAGCTATTGCAAGTCCAAGGCCACTTCCTTTATCATTTCTTGAATAGTTTTTATCTGCCCTGTAATATCTATTCCAAATATATTCTATTTTATCTTCATCAATTCCTTCACCATTGTCTATTACTTCTACCCTTACTTTTTTTGATATATCTTTTATATTTATAGTAATTTTTTTGTTTTCTCCTGTATGATTTATAGCATTACTAAAAAAGTTATAGATTACTTGCTCTATTTTAGTCTTATCTGCATATACTATTAGATTTTTTGGAGAAACTATGCTAAATTTACATTTTTTTAAGTCATATCCAATCTTAAAACTATCTACAATATGTGATGCCACTTCACAAATATTAAACCTTTCCTTATTTAAAGCTTCATTGCTACTTTCAATTTTAGATAAATCAAGCATGTCATTTACAAGCCTTGTAAGTCTATCTGTTTCAGAAACTATTATTTTTAAATCTTGTTCCCTTTTTTGTTTATTATCTCCTGAAAGGTCAAGTATTTTTTCAGAATATGCCTTTATCATGGTTAGAGGTGTTTTTAAGTCGTGAGATACATTTGCTATTAGTTCTTTTCTTATTTTATCTGTTTTTGACAGTTTATCTGTTGCATAATTTAGAGTGTTTGCTAATTTATCAAATTCATAGTATCCAGAGTTTTCAAAATGTACATTATAGTTTCCATTAGCTAAAATTTCTGCACTTTTTGTCATTTTCTCGATTGGTTTACTTAATTTATTTGATAAAAATATAGATATTATAGCAGAAATAATAAGAGATATTATAGTTATATATATTAGCTGACTTTGAAGCACTGTTGTTGTCGAGTCTATGGGGTCAATTGAAGCAACTATAACAAGACATGCACTAGAATTTTCTAAAATTCTTGAATGTACAAAAATTTCTGATTTAAATCTATCTATTTTTAAAACAGAATTTATCTTTTTTGGATTTTCCTGCATAGTTTTTTTTACAATAGTAGCCCCATCAATATTTACCATTTTAGAAGGTCCAAAATCTATCCCTTTTCTTTGTTCATTTGTAGGACTTTTGCTATTCTTATCAAATGGTATTTGCATATCATATAAATTAGAATTTGTAGAATAAATAATATTTCCCTCTAAATCATATAACATTATACTTGACACATTTTTATATGCAAGACTATCAATATAATCTGTATAATTCTCCTCTAAATAATTATTTTCAATTTCATCTGCTATTTTAAGTATTTCTGTTTTTTTCATTTGACTATAATAACTTTGTAAAAAAATAACTTGCATAGACCAAAGAAGTACAAATATAAGTATTGAAAAAAATAGAAAATAAAGCCACAACTTGAAATTTAATGTTTTTAAATTAATCTTCAAATTTATACCCCATTCCTCTTACTGTTACTATCTTATCTCTATATTTACCAATGCTATTTCTTAACATTTTTACATGTGTGTCTACTGTTCTATCTTCTCCAAAAAAATCATATCCCCACACATTTGATAGGATTTGTTCACGAGACAAGGCAATATTTTTATTTACAACTAAATATAGCAAAAGTTCATATTCTTTTGGTGTAAGATCTATTTTTTTATCATCTATGAATACATTTCTTCCAAGCCTATCTATTACAAGACTATCAAAACATAGCTTTTCTTTTTCTATTTTGCATGAATTTTCATCTTTGTTATTTCTTGAAATAATAACTTTAACTCTTGCCATAAGTTCTTTTGGGCTAAATGGTTTTGTTACATAATCATCAATTCCAAGTTCAAATCCTAATAACTTATCATATTCTTTTCCCCTTGCAGATAGCATTAAAAAAGGGACATTTTCATCAATTTTTCTTATTTCCCTTACTGTGGCAAATCCATCTAACTTTGGCATCATAACATCCATTATTATTAGATCATATTTACTTTTCTTACACATTTCTACTGCATATATTCCATCTTCTGCCTCATATACCTCATATCCTGAATATGTTGCATACTCTTTTATTACATTCCTAATATCTTGTTCGTCATCTACTATAAGAATTTTTTCCAAATTAATCACTCCAATACTTATTTTATTATAACAAACATATGTGAAAATTTAGTGTTATTATAGTAAAATTTTAGCATATAAGGGTTAACTTTTCAATAGAAAAAGACGAGTTTTTATACCCATCTTACCTTTAAATTTATTTATTTAATTTTCCTATATTATCGTAATTTCTAAATATATTTAAGTAGCTAACATCTTCAAATCCTACAATATCTTTTTGATAAATAACAGATGTATTCGTAGCATAAATTCCAATACATGCTACTTCGTAAGACATTGCATTATAAAGTTTTTCTACATTTTTATGAATTTCTTCTAGGCTACTGTTTTCTACATTTTGAATTTGTTCTCTTATTATATCTGAGACCTCAATATAATCTTTTAAAAAGCCTATATCTGGTGTTTCATCTAAAATAACTTCTGCAAGAACGATATCATAGCTCTTTTCTTCAACTCTCTTACTTATTTGCAGGTCATCTAATCTTTCTATATTTATTCTAATACCATTTAACTCAACCATATTTTTAATTTGTTCTGCTATATTACACCTAGCTTCATCTTCTGAATTTACTAAGAGATTCAAAATTGCCTGTCTTCCATCTTTTGTATAAATTCCGCCTTGCTTTTTCCAGCCATTTGAAAGCATTATATTATTTGCAGCAGTGATATCATACTTATATGATATCAAATTATTATATAAGTATGGTAAGTCAATTAATTCTAAATAAGAATTATTAAGAGATTTAATTATATCCTCTCTATTTATGCTATAAAGTATTGCCTGTCTTATCTCTTTTTGTGTAAACATTGAAGAACTAGTATTTCCAAGTAAAAATAATGTTTTACCATCTCTATATCTTTTCATTCCATAATCATATTTTCCAATAAGCTTTAAAACATTATCAGATGATATAAACATTAAATCAAGTTCGTTTTTCTTAAACGCCTCTACCATATCATCTGATATATCATATTTATTTAGACTAACAAATGATAAATTAGTAGTACCATTATTTTCACTATTGGTATACAAGATATTTCCATTTTCTTTTATTTGTGATGTATAGTAAATATTTTTAACATTCTTTGAAATATCATCATCTATATATATTGGAAAATCTAGATAATATATGAAGTAAGGATTAAAATCTTCTAGTGTAATTACTATCTCATATTCAGATGTTACTTTTACATCTTTTATACATTTCATCTTTCCATAAAAAATATTTTCCTTATTGCTTAATATTTTATAAAGTGCAGTTTTTACATTATCAGCAGTAATTTTATACCTGCTATCAAGTGTTATATAGTAATTTTTATCTTCTTTTTTTATAGATTTAGCAAGAACATAGTCTACACTATAATCCTTATTTATTCTTACAAGCGATTTAGTAGCTAAATTCAAATAAGTATCATTTATTATTAAATTGTTGGATTTAAAGATACTAACATTACCATTTTGGACTATTCCTACTTTTAAATCATAGTTTTTTATATAATCTTTACCCTCATCATCAAAAAACACAGAAATTATAGGCATCTTTTCCTTATTTTTTATTATTATACTAGATAAAATTCCAAGCAAAAATATAGCAAGCAAAGCAAAGAAGATTTTAACAATTGTAAGAGAAAAAATACTCTCTTTTCTAATCTTTCTTTGCTTATACTCACCATTTATATTGTACATACTAGCAAGCTTTTTTTGTTTTTTATTATAGCTTTTTCTTGCCACTTTTTTATATCTATCTTTTGCAATTATTCTATCGTTCAAATCATTTCACCCACTTGTTTTGTAATTATTATTATCTTTTTTAAATATAAATATTACTCTTTTGTAACTTGACAAAACAAGATAAATAAAACCTTACTTTTTCTTTGCTTTTATTTTTCTTGATACTCCAACTTTATCTAAAAATACTATTCCATCCAAATGATCAATCTCATGTTGTAATACGACTGCCTCTATCTCTTTTGCACTAATAATTCTTTTTTTACCATCTAAACCAATATATTCTACTTTTACTTTTTCAAATCTATCAATATCATAAAAAACATCTGGATAACTAAGACATCCTTCCTCAACTTTAATCATAGATTTTGATTTTGAAATAATTTTTGGATTTATAAGTACAGATGGTTTTTTCTTTGCTCCTTCGTTAATGTAT